>JAAZON010000449.1 GCA_012797725.1 SAR324 cluster bacterium
AATATTCTTAAGAATTGCCAGTGCTTCTTTTAAGCCCGATTTCACTCCCTGAGGCAAGTCGACCTGGGTAACATCCCCTGTTACTACACACCTGGAGTTAAAACCAAGACGTGTCAAGAACATCTTCATTTGAAGATGGGTAGTGTTCTGGGCTTCATCCAGTATGACAAAAGCATTAGAAAGCGTGCGCCCTCTCATGAAAGCAAGCGGAGCAACTTCAATCTGGCCTCGCTCCATCATTTCCTGCGCCTTATCGTAATCAACCATATCATATAGAGCATCATAAAGGGGGCGAAGGTAAGGATTCACTTTTTCAGCCATATCGCCAGGGAGAAAGCCTAAACGTTCCCCTGCTTCAACAGCCGGACGACAGAGAATTACTCGTTTTACTTGTTTCTTAAGCAACGCTGAAACTGCCATTGCCATCGCAAGGTAAGTTTTTCCGGTTCCAGCCGGACCTACGCCAAAAACCATATCGGCATGGCGAATAGCTTCAAGATAAATCTTTTGGCCAACGGTGCGAGGAATTATACTATGTTTCTTTCCAGCAACTGAAATTTGATCCCTCAGAAAGTCTTCAAGGCGCATCTTTCGATTTGCAGACAGCATCTTAATGGATCGTTCAATATCACCAGGCCAAATTCTCTCTCCTTTCTCAACTAACCCTTGAAATTGCTGCAAAAGATCACAAGCCAATTCAACTTCCGTATCTTGTCCTTCAATAAGAAGTCCTGCTGGGCTTCTTCCTATTTGAATATCCAACTCCTTTTCAATCGCCTTCAAGTTCTGGTCAGCTTCTCCTACTAAGATTTGAAGCACCTCTGGAGAAGGGTTTGGAAAACTAAGCTTTTTATTCTCGCCTTTGGGATAAGAATTTTTATTTTTAACCAAGGGGAAACTCCTTAAAAAGTTCATGTCCTGAACTAACATTTACAGGATGGAGCTTAAATAGCCACCTCTAAATTTAGCATAGCCAAGTGTTAGGTATAAGCATTCTTCCTAAATGAAGTAGATGAAAAAACGACGATGAATTTAGCAAACATTACACTTCTTGATCTAAGAAACTGGGTCTTTTGTTAAAATCGCATGCTTTAGTCTATAAATTCAATATATTAGCATTAAGAACTTATCTCTATAGTGGAGAGAAACTGTGTGCTAAATTCTTGGAATGTCGCAGCACCTGTGGTCTTCTATTCCAAATCAAGGCTGTTGTTTCTAAGTAGAGAGAAAGATGCCCCATAAAGGTTCAGAGATTAAAGAACTGTCTTCTCTTTTCCGAAAGCTCGCTTTGCTTTTCATATGCACAATACTGCTTCTCTTCTACTGGTGGTACAAAAAAACAGCGTACGAGATCGACACAAAAAGGAAACTTTTTTCCAATTCTGAAGAAACTGTTTTAAGTGGAAGAGAAGTTGCTAAAGAGGCATTCAAATTCCTAGCATCACTCCATGCGGCAGAAAGAATCGTTGAAGGGAAGCGGTGTGCTGAAAGCGCTCCTTGCATTGCCGTCGAATCTTCTAATCCAATTGCAGCCATTGCCTGGTCAATGCTTGGAAATGCAAAATTATATAGTGCAGAGAAGAACCAGAAATATATCGAAAACATAAGAAAGCTTTACAGCTCATTGGTTTTGGGGCCTAGTGCGCTCTATTTATATCAGATTAATTTAACGCAATTAATGGAAGGCTTCAAAGCGAGCAGGGATTTGGTGCTTTTACAGGTAATAATGGACAAGATCCAAACTCTCCGTATGCAAATTGATGGAGATAACGGGGTGAATATATTGTCACAGGGAGAAATGGTTGCCTCGCTTGTGGCTGGAGAGTTTGCTGACTTTTATGAATTTTCCGGGGATCCTCTGGTTATTGACTTCCTAAAGAGCTCTTGGCTTCCACAGGAATATTCTGAAGAGAATTTTGAAAAATACAGGGCCTCATTTTTAATTGCAGCAAAAAAAATTCTTGGACAACTTGAAAGGCTTCAAACACTGAAAGAAGCAGAAGCTAAACCTCGAAGTGCTACTTCTCAGGATTTTAGTTGCTTTATTCAACTAGCGAAATCAAAGTATTTTCTGGTAACACAAGATCCTGCCTATCTTGAGCAATTGTCTTCTTATTTTGATAACGCTGATTTCAAATCAAAAGCATCAGAAGATCTCCCTTTTAACGTACTACAACCAGCCCTGGCCTGCGCGGAAACTTTGAAGAATATCTTAGGGAAAAAGCCTGAGCATATGGAAAACTTCCGTTCAATAATCGAAAACTATGTGCTTCCCCGTTTTGATTACTCAGGAAGACCTCTTTGTAATGGTGATAATGGTTTCTTAGGCTCGATGAGTGCGGGGCTCTCCTGTAATGGAGCCACAAAGTTTGTTTCAGATACGGCGTGGGTAATATCAATTCTGGCAGATACTGATATACAGTTTAAAATTTCAAAGAAACGTATTACTAGGCGCTTGGAAAAAACAAAAATCTAAAAATGCTAAAATATCTTGCTGCGTTTATGAGTTTGGCATGTAGAATTGGGGGGGGTGATAAAAATGGGCAAAAATTTAAAAGGCTTTGCTGAAAAGAAAAACTTCGAAGTACTCTGCCGCGTTGCTTTGGAGTTTGAGTTACTATTCATCCTGGCCTTTGTGGTTCCATCTCTCGCCTACTCTGCGACCCCTGTTCCAGTAGTTCCATCGCCGACTCCTCTGTATTGCCCGATGTTGAATCCAACTTGCCCTCTCGTCACTCCTGATCCTGACGAAGAGGCCCCTACACCATGCCCTACTTCTATATTTATGGTCACCTGTGCTCCACTTGGTCCGACGCCAACTCCTGTGGTCAAGGCTCCAATTTTAGAACCCGATCAGACTAGCTATTATTGCAAATACGCCTGCGTGAAATGGGGTTATAGCCCCGGATCTCCATCCACCTATGGACCACTTTTAAATCCTGATGGAACAATTAAATATGATTGCTGCGACTTGAATCTTTGGGGCGGTGTATCTGGATGCCAAGGTGGTACTTGGAGAGAAGAAGTAGGTAATTGTTTTGGAACCTGGGCATACACTGCTTGCTGTAGAGATATTTTGGATGAGAGTGGAAGCTTCACCGGAAGAAGGAGCGTTTGCGATTGTTCGGCATTTGAACAATCTATAGGACGTATAGGAGTATGCCAACAAAGCAATTCTGATCAAGCTCCCCATTGTGGATCCTTTCCCGGAGATACTACAAACCCATGCTTGGCAGAATTAGATTGTGCCAATAATCCTGGACTAAAGGAGCAGGGTTACGTAAGTGGTGGTTGTAGTAGAGATTGCCCTAAAACTGCTAGTCCTTGTGTTGATGCACAAGGATACTTTGGAGTTTATAGATGCGACGAAACTGCCTGCTGGTGTGTTGGATGTCTTAACACTACAAACATTGCTTGCAAGAGTACGTGTCAAAAAGCTCCAAACTGCTCGGACTTTATAGCTTTATACGGGGGCTCTTGTACTGCTGCCGGAAACAGAGCCTGTGAGTATGGATATGGCGATGGTTATTATAAGGAATTTCCAGAGGGAGTTAATAGCGACCCAATTCCTCTTCCATCGGGAACACCAGACATTGCAATTGCATTAAAACATTGCTGTAAAAAACGAAATTGCATTGAGGCTATGAACGATGCGGGTATCAATTGCCCCCCAGATGTAACGCCAATTGCGATAGAACCCCCTTGCGTTGAAGATCTTAGAAGCGTCTGCTGCCCCGGGTATACAACAACTACCACCACAACCACTACGACGACAACAACCACAACTACAGACGCCATTCCTAGTACTACAACGACAACTACTAGTACGACTACTTCAACGTCCTGGCCCAGTACAACAGGCTTCGAAGCTCCTATGCCACTTCCAGAAGCCTTCTTGGCAAATTAACTATATTTATTAGGAGCTGTGGAAATGTACTTTGATTCCCGGAGAGACACGGGAACTAAAAAAGCTTTGGGGCTATTTGGCGTTGAATCCCTTCATGAGATCAGGATCAAGCAATTCGCATTCTGGCTTGTTTTCATCATCTCACTGCTGATTGTAATAAGTGTGCTTCTCGGATTTGTAGTTGACGGGCTCGACATTGCTTGGGCCTTCGGAGAAGGAGACCCTCTAACTTGGCTTTCTTCGCTACTTCTTCTTTTAGCTGCTTTTATTTGTAGGGCTATATGGAAAGAAGGAGCCTCAAAAGGAAGCAAGGATTGGGAACAGCAGGAAAGTCTTTGGCGTGTTATTTATTATGGCTTTGTCTTCCTAGCCTTGGACGATTTATTCCGCATTCATGAGAACATTGATAATTAGCTGCACAAGCTAGCTGGTGTTAAACCCAGCTCAATTACCGACCACGTAGATGATCTTATCATTGGATTCTATGGCATTATTGGTGTCTATGCATTATGGCGATACAAAAAAGAGGCTATAAAATTGATAAACAACTGGAAAATTTTCCTTGCTGCAGTAACATGCGCATTTTTTACAGTAGTCTTAGATCTCATTGGGAATTCAAAAAACTTCCTAAATGAAATTCTGGGATCCTCTCATTTGGCTAACAAATGCATCTTGCTCATAAATGTATTGGAAGAAAGCTTTAAGTTATATGGAGAGGCGTTTTTTATAGTGGCTTTCTTTGCGGTCTATCAGAGAAATTTCGAAGAATTTAAGTAGGCTATAGCTGCGATCTTTGCTTGATTTTGCGATCCTAAGAAGAAAAGGTAATAATAAAGCATAAAAAAGCAAATTTTTATGTGACAAGTATCCAACTTTTTTGCATAAGCCCTCAGGAATTAATAGGAATGTCGTTTGGAAATAGGAGTTTTAGTATGTCAGCAAATTTAAGAGATACGGGAAAAGTTCAAAATTTTGGGCGAAGGAATCACCGAGGGAGCTCTCAATTCAATTTGAAAAATCTTGGTTTATTTACAGCCACTGGCGTGTTGGGTTGCTCCTTGCTTAGCGGCATGTTTCATGGCGGAAGAAGAATATTTGAAGGTGTACAAGAAAGGATACAAGGTTCTGTATCTATTAACCTGCAAGAATTAAAAAGACGATCCTTTGGAATTGAAGGATTAAATGCTCTAATGGAATCAGCCAAGAACGACCCAATAGGCCGGCTGAGAGAGCTTAAAGAAGGGGCTCGTGCAATACAAGAGACAAACTTATTACTCAGCAACATTTCCATTTCTGACATCAAAGTACTTGGGGCAATAAAAAACAAAGGGGGGTCTATTGGGCAACCAGACCCTGACGAAAGAGGGAATGTAATTGAAAAGATTAAAGAGGGAAAGGCTAAGTTTAATGGGTACGGAACAGATAATAATGAGTGGCTCGTCACCTCAGAAATTCAGATGGTAGTCGTTTCTTGCAGCATTAAGATGAGTGCTGCAAAGGCTGTTGATACTGTAATAGTATTGACGCCTAATGATTTCAAAACCCTGCTAGGAACAATCGAAAATCCATTACCTGAAATTGCTAATACAACTTGGAACATGGAAGGAAATCTAACCACAATTTCCGAAATTCAAAAAAGACTGAAAGAGAAATTAGATACAAAAGTCTTAGGAGATATAGTAGCTGATAGCGCGACAAATCCTTTCTCAAAGAAGACTGAGTCTCTAATAGATCCTAAAAAGGTTGTTTTTTGTGTTAATAAACTCGAGGCTTTAAAATAAGCACAAAGACCATTAGAAGCCCAACGCAAGTTATTATGCATGCAACAATGTCTATATTTCTCCATCTGTGAAGTATTTCAGTCCTCTCTGTCTTGGGTGTTAATACCATAAATCCGTTTGGACCCATTGAGATAGGAACATCCGCTCGCCATTTTGGATAGTATGAATATTTTATTAAATGAGGTTTATTGGGACATTTCGTGTCCAGTATTAACTTATTAAATTCTCTTCTAAGCTGGGCATCGCATGCTGCCATTGAAGGTTGCATGGGATGAAAGGTGCTACCACCCGGAAAACCGGGGAAGACTTCTGCATCAGAGGTGACAATGTCCACATCTTGATACTTCTCGCCAGGAATTGGAACAAATCTTAACACTACAAAAGTTCCCTTCCTTCCTCGGAAGTCTTTCTCCTTGAATTCAATATCAGAAGTGGCATTCAAAGGAAGTTCTTTATCTTCAAGCAAAACTTTATATCCCCGCCCAGAGATCGAAATAGGAGCTATCCCGGAGCTATACCGTGTTAATACGGCCCCTGACTCTGAGCCTTCTTTTTGCATATTTGATACAAGCAACTCTGGACTGTAACTGCGTTCTGAAAGAAGGTAAGTGAGATCATGGTCAAGCGCATAGTCAATATCGAAATTTCTTTTCCATGCAAAGAAAAAACCATTCAGATAACGATTGGGAAGCTTCGAGTCCCTAGAATCCCACCCCAAATCTTTTGCTCGCTTGTCAGCGTACCACTCCTTTGTCATGAAATTAAGCAAATCAATAGGATCTAGTATTTTGCCATCCGAATCAGATGCTTTGACCCAATCAGAATCGAAGATCACTCCTGCATGTCGAAGTGCATCGAATCTTCCCATGTTAAGAAGCAGGCTATGTGGGCGCTTCGTTTTGATCACTGGAAGTGGGGAATCATAGACCGTAACTAAGGGTGCCGTTTCTTTTAATTTGAACAAGCTTAAAAAGCGCCCTTTGTAAAGCAACTCCATCTTATTGGTATTAAGAATCTCATTAATAATTTCTTGATTCTG
>JAAZON010000450.1 GCA_012797725.1 SAR324 cluster bacterium
AAGAATTACGCGGCCAGCGTGGGCTGCGCGGTCTTCTGCCATAATCTGGTGTTGCTGACTCGATTATAGAGCAGATTCGACCGAGACAACTGATTTTTCTGGGTGTCCCCGGAGAAGGTCTGTTCCGAAAACGGGATTTTGGACTTGTAAAAGAGAGAAAAGTGAAAACCTGCGGAGTATAAAAGATAGAATCGATCCCATTCATGACCGGATGCCATTTCGAAATCGTTCTTATGCCTTTCCGCAACAAGAACTAATTAGGGATGACAAGGTCCGACATTTATACCAACCACTGCGGGCGACCGGAATCGAACCGACATATCTAGCTTGGGAAGCTAGTGTTCTACCACTGAACTACGCCCGCTTACCTGTTTCCTAAGTCCTTATTTAACAAGCATATACACGAAATAAAGGCATTTGTCAAGAGTGAAAAACAGGCAATTTTTTGACGGCTGCGGCAGGGCTGCGTAGGGAAAAAGAATTCCTATGCATAAATACATCCCATGGGAACCGGAATTCCTATGCCATAAATGGCATTGAAATGGGATCTATTGCCTTGGGATCCTAAGAAAATGGACTTTTTGAAGAGCAGAAAATGCTCATATGGAACTTTAGGAACCAGAGGTATGGTTGAGCAGAAAAATTCTTTACATATGCTGATGCATCCCTTATAATCGCCTAAAATGAAAACTATGAAAAAAACAACCTGAGATCCTTTGTGCCATACCCTTCCAGCCAAATCCCATTGAATGAATCCTGTATGTGTGAACTTACTTTGAAAAAGACTGCCTATCTTCGTACAGCCGGAAATGCATACTGAATGAACAATAACACCATAAGTTGTTATTACGCAAATCGCATGGATTCATCAAACATATTTTGTAGTATAGGAGGTATTCCAATGGCAAAACGAATTCTGTTAGTTACTTTGATTATTTTTGTCATAATGGGCTGCTCCAAAAAAGAACTGCCTAAACCGGGTACTTCAGTCCCTGATACGAAACATGCTGATCAGGACAACTCCAATGCTCAGAAAGCTGAAGAAGAAGCTCCCATGAATCCCAATCCGACTTCTGTGACACATAAGGAAACCGAGAATAATGCTAAAGAAATGAATGCGAAAATGGGAGACTATGTACTCATTTACTTAGGATATAAGTACGGAAAATCCCCGATTAATCGGTTATGTGGTGAAGATCTCAAAAACGCAGGAGCCATGCCATCGGGTGTATCCTTGGATTCCGGCACGGGAATTATGACCTCGTTTTGTAAAAACAAAGTTACCGTCATTGGCAAAGCGGGAGGAGAAATGCAGATATTTTTCAAAGATGCAGCTACTGTTGAGTTAGATAACGGTCAAATATGGATATTTGGAAAAGAGGGTTGGTCGCAACAGACATCCTCGGTTAAAGATATGTCGGTTCGATCGCCAAGTGAAGACGATAAGAAGGCAGCTCAAGAAACTTTCGAAACGGGCTTTCGTTCCTTTCAAGGGAACGAGTATGACAAGGCTCTTGAAGCATTTGAGAAAGCAGTGGGATTAGATCCAGGGCATATTCATGCTCTGTTTTTCAAGGCGGTCATTTATGATCGTAGGAAGGAATATGCCAAGTCATTAGAAGCTTACGATGCTTTCCTCAAAGCCAAGCCCGATGAGCCAACAGGTTGGAGTAATCGTGCCACGGCTCTGTATCATATTGGTCAATGGTCTGAAGCTCTTGAGAGCGTAGAGAAAGCTGTACAATTATCAAATGATCCAGGTGGTCTACATAACAAAGGAAACCTGCTTTTCATGATGGCAGAATACGAAAAAGCCATTCCGTTGCTTGAACAGGCAAAAAAAGGTGGTGCGAAAATCTCTGATGTCCTGCTGTCTGCCCAAAAAGACATTGCCAGGCAGTTCACAGAGAAAAACCTTCCCCCGGAAGGATGGGCTCCAAACTATAGCAAATACCTCAATATTGGCGAGCTGAGTGACACAAAGAAGGATATTCCTCTTCCACCTGATTCAGGTAACAGATTTAGTTTTAAAGGTTCTGAGGAACAGCCATTTCATCTATTTACGAACTTGGATGTATGGGAAGGTGCGATCGACAACGATCCCGAACGGGGATTCCTGCTCTCATCAGGTACCAAGTTTAAGCAGACCCGACTGAAAGATGGACGACGTATTTCAGTTGTCGGACACATTGAAAAATGGAAGGCGATAGTTGACAAGGAAACCGCGATTGTTAATCCAGGAGGAAACTGATCAATCCTCCCTATCTCAGAAATACGTTCATCCTCTGATGACCTCTAAAGAAATCTTTGTCCCATATTAATACTACACCGCTATAAAAGCTCAAGTTTTATGAAGCGGCAAGACGATAACCTTTTCCAGAACAACAAGTTAAACGATTTTTCTGGAGGTTATCGTTATGGACGCCAAGACGATTATGAAGATCAAACCGGCATTGAA
>JAAZON010000451.1 GCA_012797725.1 SAR324 cluster bacterium
GAGCATATTCCTCCAAGTTTTTGAAGCATTTACCCTAGTGCGCTGTTCAGAAAGTATTTTCACCTGAGCAATTGGTCGGCCGCGCTTGGATCTTCCCTTCGCGCAGACACAGACTGGCCTTGTTATTTGGCTCTCTTCAGGCTTTCGCGACAAAGGATTGGCGAAGTCGTGTCGCTAGTGCCCTTAGTAATGATGCTCGAGAGTCAAAGAAAACTTATTAAAAGCGGCACGAGAAAGATAAGCGCCATTTTTTCTAAAAACAACCATGTCAGAATTGCTCTTGCACGGGCTTGACCCCTGTTTTAAGCAATTAGTGTTATGCCCCCTCTTCCCCAAAAAGCATCGGTGGATTTCTCAGTTGCATACCTTGCTGCTTCATACGAAGCCAAATAGCACGAGCCATTTCCTTATTATCTTCATCAAGAAGTTCGTAAATATTGGGCTGGGTCATTATATGATTCATCAATGTGAGGATATAAACAGGAGCAGCTTGCTCCATATCCATCTTTTCAACGATCATACTTAGAAAATGTTTAAGATCTTCTTTCGAATTTATTTTCTCAAGCGCTTCTGGAATAGGGCTCGTTGACTGAGCGGCGTTTTCTGCTTTTTCTGACTTCTTTCCCATTCTCTCCTCACTTGCTTGCTAATAGTTATTAAAATGACAAATACCAAAAATCCAACTTACTCCATACTACGGTTCAGCGATCCAAGGGGATAAATTCAATTGCCTGATTATATCTCTCAGGAGCATCCTGTGGGTCAAGTAATATTGGGCTATCCATTATAACCCCCCTTGCCACTATCCGTCTTGGATTAAAGCCTCGCTGAGAGAGAAAATCTCCTATAGCTAAGGCTCTCTTTTCAGCCAAGTATCTCCCAAACACACTTTCCTTGTCGTTTGAGCGGACATAAGAAACAACAGCAAAACGCGACCAGGGCAATCGATTTTTATCCATTCGAGCAAGTTCTGTTAATATAAGACAACCAAGTTCGCTCAGCTTAGTAGCATCCTCGGTGAAGAATAAATCAGCAGGAAAAATATCCCGCGTTGGGTGAAGCTCGAGCCTTCTTTTATAATTCTCGGCTATAATCTGCTGCGCCATGGCACGATCACGCTCCACACGAGTCTCTGCTGAGAGTTTAAGCAAATCTTCCTCAAGCTGATCTTGCGCAAAACCTTGAATCGTTCCCGCAACTGCCCCCACACCTGCTCCAACAGCTGCGCCCACTCCAGACCCAGCTCCCACTTGAAAGCCATAAACCGCCCCAGCCCCGGCACTCGATGCAGCCCCTTCGAGTGTCCCAGCGAATTGCTTATCTGGGCCTTCGGTAGGCACGGCACAAGCTGAAACCAATGAAAGCAATAAAATATTAAGCATCAAGCGTTTCATAATCATCTATTTGACAATAATGAGTGTGGCATTAAACCCACAAGTCATTCTTCAAGCAGGGCTTCTTCGAAAGAAACTCTTTTTATGTTATAGCCGCTGAGCGGCCCTTTAAGCAAGCTGCTAATAGATTCGTATGCCCTTTTGTCTCCAACTACAACTATTGTAAAAAGGTCGGGATGCCATCTTTCCCTAGCCACTCTAGTTAAAGCCTCTATGTTTACGTCTTTTATACGACTGAGAAAAGTACGATCGTAATCCGTTGGAAAGCCTAAAAGCTCTTGCCCAGCTTTTCTCTGCACAATATCGTTTGATGTATCAAATTTAAATACAAAGGAATTAAGGAGATACTGTTTAGCTTCATTAAGTTCTTGGAGTGAGACATCTTCACTTTGCATTTTCTTCAAAACTTCAATCGCAGCAATTATGGCCTCCGCACTACTTTCTGATTTGGTTTGAAAAACTATTGAATTAATACCTCGACCTATAGATGGGTCGACACTGCCTTGAATAGTATAGGCAAGTCCTTTTTCACTTCGTACACTTTGAAAAAGGCGTGAGCCAAATCTGCCCCCTTCTCCAAATACTTCATTGAAAACAAGTATATCAAACCAATCTGGAGTGAATCGGGGCTGACCTATCTCACCCATGAAGACAGTTGCCTGTTGAAATGGAAGCTCAA
>JAAZON010000041.1 GCA_012797725.1 SAR324 cluster bacterium
TTGCCACTCAGTATAGGCGTCATAGCGAACATTATCCCTACCAACAAAACCGTTCTCACTCAAATATTTACGTACACCAGATGGCGTTTCTCCATAGACTGGGAAATAACTAATTTCTACTTGCTGGCTCTTTTGCTGCTCCACATAATTATCAAAGTAACCTTCTTGTTCCTTTACATGCGGCTCTTTCAAAATCAGATCCTGCCTTGCAAAAGCCATTAGTAGTGGCAATACCCTGAAGACAATTGAGGTAATCAGCATATTGAGTTTTTGATTATTGATTCTATTGAATAATAAATTCTGTGAAGAACACACCCACTACCGCAGCCTCTGGGAAATCCAGCGCAGTATTTATTGCTTCAATTAACTCTTCTTTCAGAGACTGTTTCCCTTGTGCTGTTAAGAGATCTTCTGCTCGTTTTGATGACAAGACTTGAATCACTGCGTCTCTTAGCTGAGGTTCCTTGTCCTTCATTTGAGGGGGAAGTGCAGTAGGATCTACCTTTGCAGCTCCTCCACTACCGCCGCCGCCACCCCCATGACCGCCACCCTCTCCCGCTCCCTCGGCTGGAAGCAATGCAGGATCGTATTCAAGTAGCATTGTAACTTTTAAAAATCTTTTTGGATTTGAAAGATTAACAATAAAGGTATCTAGTTTTGCCCTTTTGTACACAACTTCAGGGACTGATTCCTCGGCCATTTCAGCATCACCTTCTGCGCCTTTTCCTCCCATCAGCATTAACGGGACTCCAATACCGAGAAGCAAAAGCAAAACACCGGCTCCAGCAAAAATCATTAATTTCTTTTTCTTTTTTCCGGCATCAGCAGTTAGTTCTTCGCCTTCTTTGCCCTCTTTTCCTTCTTCTTCATCTTTTTCTTTCTTGGGTGCCATAGTCCTCTCTCTGGTCCTTAACCACCACGATTTGGATTAATAAGCTTCCAGAAGCTTAAGTCGGCAATAATGAGAAAAATCATTAGCCTGATTCTTGCCTCACTGGAGCAAAAAAGGCCTCTCTTCAATAAGAATGGCTGCTTACTTGCTGCACTAATAGAAATATTATAATGTTTTCGAGCTATTACATGAAAAGCTTGGAATTAAAGGACTTTTAAACTTTGAGGACACTCAAACATTAATGAAACTGCTTATTCTTGCACCAGAGCCTTTCTTCCGGGAACGGGGAACTCCCATTGCGGTGCGCCTTGTTGCCGAGACACTAGGACTTAGATACAAAAATGATGTCGAGTTGCTTTGTTATGGTGAAGGCGAGAGAGTTGAAATCTCAAATGTATTAATCAGAAGAACATGGACTCCTGCTTTTCTTAATAATATTCACCCTGGAATTTCCATTAAAAAAATAATTTTAGATCTTCTAATGTTCTTCAACTTTCTGAGACTGCTTTTTAAACATCGCCAAAATCAATACACGCTCATTCATGCCGTAGAGGAATCAGTTTTCTTCGCTCTTATTGTTAAGGTGTTCTTTGGTCTTCCATACATCTACGACATGGACTCACGTCTTTCCACCCAACTTATGTGCAGGTGGCCTTGGTTAAAGCCTTTTGGAACTATCCTTACTCTAATGGAGAGTCTAGCCATAAGAAATAGTCTAGCAACAATCGCGGTATGTAAGACTCTATTTGATGAGGCGCAATCTATGGGTGCTAAAGAGATATTTCTGCTTTCAGATGTTTCGCTGTTGGAAACAGAAGGTGCAACCAGGGAGCATATAAGCCTCAAAGAAAGATGTGGAATAGTGAGAGATACTCCGTTAGTGCTATATGTGGGAAACTTAGAACCCTATCAAGGCATTTCTTTGTTGTTGGAGGCATTCAAGTCATGTGTTGATAGAGGGGCTTCTGCTCATCTGGCTATCATCGGGGGTCGCAAAGATCACATAAAAGAGTATGAAAACAAATGCATTGAGATTGGAATTAAGCAATACGTGCATTTCCTAGGGCCTAAACCTTTGAGTTCTCTGGGAGCCTTCCTTTCTCAAGCTGATGTATTGGTATCTCCACGAACAAGCGGTAACAATACACCAATGAAGATCTATTCATATCTGCATGCAGGCAAGGCTTTGGTCGCGACTTCATTGGAAACTCATACGCAAGTGCTCAACTCTGAAATTTCCAAACTAGTCGAAGCAACTCCAGATGCCTTTGGGCAAGCACTATTTGAAGTGTTGAGTGATGCAAAGCTTCGCTCTTCTCTTGGAGAAAAAGCTAGAATCTTTGCCGAAGCGCATTATACACTTCCTGTTTTCAAAAAGTCTCTCAATTCTATTTATGAAA
>JAAZON010000452.1 GCA_012797725.1 SAR324 cluster bacterium
CACCTGCACCCGCTCGAATTTCCAAGATAATATTCTTATCATCATTTGGATCTTTGGGCAAAAGAAGCACCTGCAAACATTTCTCTAAACCATGAATTTCCTGTTCCAAAAAACGGATCTCATCTTTGGCCATACTAGACATCTCAGGATCTCCACTTTCAAGCAGTTCTTTAGTTCCCAAGAGTTCTTCTGATGCTTTCTTGTAGGCCCTGTAAGTTGCAACTATCTCTTGCAAGTCTTTATGCTCTTTTGTGTATTTTTGTAACAAATCTCGATTGCCGATAATATCCGGCTGCGTGAGCTTAAAACTCACCTCCTCGAAGCGCTTTTCAACTTCCTCTAATTTCTGCCACATATTTATCCAAGTGTCTGGAGAACAGCCTGGTGAAGTTCTGATCGAAAAGAAAATATTTTTCTGTTTGCCCTCGTTGGATGTATTCGATTCGTAAGTAATATGATATCCACTCCACTATCAGGCTCAATCCAGAGTGAACACCCAGTAAATCCACAACATCCGACAGCCCGTTCGCTCAAGCCAGAATGCTCCAGCCCATTTTCTGCACATGGAGAGTCCCAACCATACTTCCAACTTCCTTCCACTCCTTCTACGCCATTCCAGAATCGCGCAACAACCTTTCGAGTCAAAAAAGTAGAATTACTTCTATAGGCTGCAATCAATTCTGACGCAAACTTGTGGAGATCTCCAGCTGAAGCAAAAAGCCCTGCATGCCCAGCAATTCCTCCTATCGCCCAAGCATTTTCGTCTTGCACTTCACCACACATTACACGCTTACGGAGAGAACAATCTTCGGTTGGTGCAATAAGATCGGTCACAGGATGTATGCCCCTTCGTTTAATCATTGACAAGTCAACATAGCTCGTACTTTTCAAACCCAAGGGTTGAGCAACATTTTTCATAAAAGCTTTGTCAAGAGACAATCCTGTAAGCATCTCAATTAGCTGCCCTAAAAGAATTAAACCAATCTCACTGTACATCTGCCTAGTGCCAGGCTCATATTTAAGCGCAAGGCGTTGAATCAATCCATATACTTGGTCACGAGCTCCGCGACTCGTTACAATTCCCAGTCTGGGCCCCGCATTTTCCCTCAACAAGTCTTCGTAAAACGGTATTGAAGCTGGAAGACCCGCGGTATGAGAAAGAAGTTGGCCAATAGTAATTGAAGATTTATTATGAACACCAAAAGTTTGAAGAAAACGAATGACTTTGTCTTCCAGTGAGAGCTTTCCTGCTTCGATTAATTTCATCACTAAAGTCGCTGTCACAACTACCCCTGTCAATTGAGCAATGTCAAAGACAGTGCCAACCTCCATTAATTGCAAATCAGCATTTTTTATTCCTTTGCTGCTTTTATAACCAGCGGCCTCGTGAAAAAGTATACCCCCATCTCTACCCACAAGAAGTACAGCACCCGGAAAGACACCATCTTCCACCCCTTTTTCAAGAATGCCTCTAATATTTGCAAAGGTATTGGTCGTCTTCATAACTGCCTTAGTTCGGGGTGATTCACTCACGTGACTTTCCTCCAGAAAATATAGTTTCTGTACTACGAAATCCTTAATGTAAAACGGTATTTCCCCTAAAAACAAGTGGCGAGAGGTCAAGCTCAAATAAATATATAGTAACCCTTTTAAGCTATTGCGATGGCCAAGGTAACATTGAACAGAGTTGTTATCTCTAAAAAAGTGTTTGCATTTAGACATTAAAAGCACTATTTTCAACCAAGCCCTTGAAATGCGTTTTTATGATGTGCATATACATGGCGCGCCGAGCTAATTCTGCTATAGCAGGAGCCATCAATTCCACTAAGAGCAGGCAGATAGGCGTTATACGTGATTTCAATAACTTAACTACTTGGTACTTCGGATATCCTCCCACTCTAGGGATGGGGTGGTGCCGAACGACAATTATATAATAAGGAGAATGTGGTATGGGTGACAAAAAATCAAAAATTCGACCGCTTCAAGATCGGCTTATAGTCGAAAGGGTCGATAGCGAAGAAAAGACAAGTGCCGGTATTTATATACCTGATACTGCTAAAGAAAAGCCACAACAGGGTAAAGTGGTTGCAGTTGGTAAAGGGAAAGTTCGCGAAGATGGCTCTATACAGCCTCTTGATTTGAAACCCGGCGATACCATTTTATTTGGGAAGTACTCGGGAACTGAAATTAAAATCGACGGCAATGAATATCTAATCATGCGCGAAGATGATGTGTTGGGAGTGCTTGAATAAGAGCTCCCCTAATTTAACGGATTTTTTAATTAAAGAGGATTATCTATGGCTAAGAATTTGAAATTTGGCCTCGATGCCAACAAAGGCATTTTGAAAGGCGTTGAAACACTCGCTAATGCTGTGCGCGTTACAATGGGCCCTAAAGGTCGCAATGTTGTAATTGAAAAGAGTTTTGGTGCTCCAACAATAACAAAAGATGGTGTGACCGTTGCAAAGGAAGTCGAGCTTAAAGATAAGTTCGAAAACATGGGCGCTCAGATGGTTAAGGAAGTTGCATCAAAGACTTCCGATGTCGCTGGTGATGGCACAACTACAGCCACAGTTCTTGCGGATGCTATTTATCGTCAAGGTCTGAAACTGGTTGCTGCAGGGCATGACCCAATGTCTCTTAAGCGCGGTATTGATTCGGCAGTAACATTCGCAATAAAAGAATTGAAGAATTTAAGCACTCCAACAAAAGGAAAAGAAGAAATCGCTCAAGTTGGAACAATCTCAGCAAATGGCGATACAGAAATTGGCAAGATTATCGCTGAAGCTATGGAAAAAGTTGGCAAAGAAGGTGTCATAACTGTTGAAGAAGCAAAGAGCCTTGAAACTACACTTGAAGTTGTTGAAGGTATGCAATTCGACCGCGGTTATGTATCTCCTTATTTTGTAACAAATCCTGACAGAATGGAAGCAGAGCTTGAAAATCCTGTAATTCTCATCCATGAGAAGAAGATTTCAAGCATGAAAGATCTTCTGCCAATCCTTGAGCAAGTCGCCAAATCAGGCCGTCCACTTCTGATCATTGCAGAAGACATTGAAGGCGAGGCTCTTGCAACATTAGTAGTGAACAAGCTTCGTGGTACATTAAATGTTTGTGCTGTTAAAGCCCCTGGCTTCGGTGACAGACGCAAAGCGATGCTTGAAGATATTGCAATACTCACAGGTGGACAATGCGTCACTGAAGATATTGGAATCAAGCTTGAAAGCATTACCCTTAAAGATTTGGGCAGCTGCGAGAAAGTTGTAATTGGTAAAGACGATACAACCATCATTGGCGGCAAGGGTGATACAAGCAAGATTAAAGGCCGTGTTGAGCAGATCAAGAATCAGATCCAAGAAACGACATCTGACTATGATCGTGAAAAACTCCAAGAGCGTCTGGCCAAGCTCGTGGGCGGTGTTGCAGTAATTCATGTTGGTGCAGCTACCGAAGTTGAGATGAAAGAGAAGAAAGCCCGCGTGGAAGATGCTTTACATGCAACAAAAGCTGCCGTTGAAGAAGGTGTTGTTCCCGGAGGTGGTGTCGCTTTCTTGCGCATAATTGAAAAACTTGGGAACTTAAAACTCGACAATGAAGCAGAGATGTTTGGTGTTAAGATTGTCATCAATGCACTTGAAGCTCCAACACGAACAATTGCTGAAAATGCTGGTGCTAAGGGCGACGTTGTTGTTGATTCTGTACGTAACGGAAAGGGCGCTTATGGCTTTAACGCTGCCACCGAGAAATATGAAGACCTGGTTAAGGCTGGAATCATTGACCCAACCAAAGTCTGCCGCACAGCTCTCCAGAATGCCTCATCCGTTGCAGGCCTGCTTTTGACAACAGAAGCAGTTATTGCCGAAGAGCCAAAGGATGAAAGCGCTGGCGCTGGTCATGCAGGAATGGGCGGCGGAATGGGAGGCATGGGCGGAATGGGTGGAATGATGTAATATCTGCGCATTTTTCTCATAGTGGTGAAATCTTTTCACCACTTTCTCTCAAAAGAGGCTACCAAAAGTGGCCTCTTTTTTTTCCCCCAACAAAATGACATGCGTGGACGTTCTTGTGTATAAAGTCTACGCCTTTATGAGGCATGTGAAATGCTGTAGTATCTCATCTTCAAGCGGTCACCCCCCCCTTTCTTTGATGTCCCAATGAGGAAACTCAGGGGGTCCTAAATTGAGAAATTCCGAATTTCACTCATCTCTTGCTTTACACATATTCTGTAGATGAATCCAAAAGCCTTTAGTTCCCCCTAAAACGTGCGAGAGTTTTGCAGCTAATTCTTCATCCACTTCTTTTAATCCACCTAAGAGCTCTTCAAAATCAGTAGCTTCAATTCCAAGATGAGCTCGAATTACATCCTTACTAAGCTTTCTTTCATCAATCATTCTCTGAATCGCTTCGCCTGGATGCTGCAATTTATCTTTTCTTCGCTTCCTGGATTTTCGTGCTGTATTTTCTTTAGGAATTGGCACATTGGTGAATTTATCAATCAAAGCCTCTTCATACAGATCCGGTATACTTTCAGATATTACCTGCAATTGGCCACAGGTTTCCCGGAGCCATTTCATTGTGTAACCGCCAGACTCTGCGGAAACTCCTCGATAAAGTTCATTTACGCGCTGATCTATTGCATTAATAACATCATTCACCAAGAAACCAAGGACCGCCCTTTTTTTCTCTTCTTCTTCAACTTTTTTTCTATGTTCAGCCCGCAAAGTAACAAGAAAATCTGTGAGTTTTTCTGCTACATAGGGTTCCGCCACAAAACCATCGATTCCTGAAAGATACAGCCCAGCAACATACGTGCTTTCTTGATGCGCACCTTTAAGAATAAGAATATAAAACGCCTTGCGCCCAGACTGACGTTGTTTGACTTTCTTAATCAGGGACATTATTGAGGATTGCTCAAAGTCTGATGCAATGAATACTCCATCGTAACCTTCGTCCATTGCAAGCAGTTCCTCCTCGGCATCAAATAAATTACGGACACTATGAATTTCGTTCTTGAAAATTATATTTTTGAGAGTCTCCTTAAGCCGAGCTCGAGCTTGTACATCGGAATCAATTATTAATGCTTTAAACGAGTCAATCACTAAACACCCTATTACTTTGGTTCACCGGCCAGACAGGCTTGTCCTACTTAGCCTTCTTGTCCCATATAGCCTTGGCGGCATGGAAAGCAAAGAAAATGTTTTGGCCCTCCATTTTTAACATTCCCAAACCTAATGAGCAGATACCTATTCTTAATAACGCAATAAAGAGCCTATGGCAAAGGATTAAAAACTTTTGAAGACGTGGGTTGCTAAGACTCTGTCAACACCGTCATTGCGAGGGCACGATAGTGACCGTGGCAATTTCTAAGTTCAGATTGTCAAGTCGTTGCGGGCTCGCAATACGTGAACGTGTACGTTTTTAAAGAACTAGTTGAAATTATGGTGTATTCTGAGACAATAAGAGGTGAGGTGAATTGTGTACGATGAAGGTGATATGCCTAGAGAAAATGATAAGTTGATTAGAGATCTTTCACTAATTAGTGGAAGAATTGGCATACTGGGAGGCACCTTTGATCCTCTTCATAAGGGTCATCTAGAGATAGCCCGTTACGCCATGAAACGAGAAAGCTTGAATCTAGTGCTTTTCATACCAAATAAAAAGAATCCCTTGAAATCTGAGTTCCCATTTTCTGACGATTCTACAAGACTTGAAATGTTGTTATTAGGACTTAAAGATGAGCCTTGTTTCTTCGCGTCAGACATAGAGCTGAATGCTGAAAATTGCTCATACTCGGTTGATACGCTAAAGAAGATAAAGGCCACTGTTTCAACTGAGAGCATGCTTTTCTTTATAGTTGGGTCTGATATACTTCCCACTTTACACCTTTGGAAAGATTTCAAGGATATTTTTAATTTAGCAACAGTTGTAACGGTGGCAAGAAGAGAGTTTCCACTTGAAAAGTTTGACACTTTGTCTCCAGTTATTCCGCCTGAATATATTAGGATGTTAAAGGAGCATTATATTGGATCAGAATTCATAGATTTCTCTGCGTCATCTTTTAGAAACATGCACCATGGAACTCATCGATATGATATGCTTCCAAGTGCTGTGGCTGATTATATTAAAGAGAGAAAATTGTACTGACTTGCATTTTCAAAGGGAAAACCTAATTTAATGATTTATACCCCATCAGCAGAACATATTGAACTCGCAGCAAAGCGCCTGAAAGAAGGCAAGTTAATTGTGTTTCCTACAGAAACTGTATATGGCCTAGGAGCTAACGCTTTTGACGCAGATGCTGTAAAAAAAATATTTGATGTTAAGGGTCGTCCTGCACACAATCCTCTTATCGTGCATCTAGCAGAAGCTTCTGACATTAGCCTTATAGCATGGGTGCCTGATGAGGTGGAAACAGAAACTCCTTTTAAAGAACTCTTTTCACTCTGGCCTGGTCCATTGACTCTTGTGCTACCTGTAAAAAGCGCCGTGCCAAAAGTAGTAACTGGAGGGAAAGACAGCGTCGCTGTTAGAGTTCCAAGAAATCCAATAGCCCTGGCACTCTTAAAAGCATCGGAAGTTCCAATTGCAGCCCCAAGTGCAAATATTTCCAGTCGGATTAGTGCCACTACTGCCGTGCACGTTGAAGAAACCATAGGCCAGCAGGTCGACATGATCTTGGATGGAGGCCCTTGCGACGTAGGTGTTGAATCGACCATCCTTTCTTTGCTTGAGTGGCCGCCTCGAATCTTGATGCCAGGTGGTGTAAGTGTGGAGAGGCTCAATAAACTTCTTGGAGTTGACTGTCGTCTTCCTGATAAAGCTTCTCTCCATAATGGGGCTGAAGACCCACTTGCCCCAGGCATGCTCAAAGAACATTATGCACCCAACACTAAACTTAGATTCCGAGCTAGATACACTCCAAAAAAAGAAGAGAAGAGAATTGGTCTCATAAACTTTGGACCCTCTTTTGGACCACCTAATGATAATATTTCATATCAATCAAAAATTGTGCTAAGTGAGATTGATAGTTTACAACAGGTTGCCACTCGCTTGTACTCAGCACTTTATGAAATGGACAAATTGGGATTAGATCTTATACTAATTGATTCCTGCGAAGAAAAGGGAATTGGTTTAGCCATCATGGACAGACTAAAAAGAGCTGTGGCTGCTTCGACAAACTAGGAGATTTTATGTACTTATCCTTGCA
>JAAZON010000453.1 GCA_012797725.1 SAR324 cluster bacterium
AGGTCGCCCTCCCTTGGGAGTTCGAACGAAGATCGGTAGAATACCCAAACATCTCTGCCAAGGGAACCTCAGCTGAAACCGCCTGCCCACCGCCTCTAGGCTCCATCCCAAGAATTCGCCCTCTTCTACGATTCAGGTCCCCGACAACATTACTAACGAACTCGTCAGGAGATACTACTTCAACGCTCATAATGGGCTCAAGAAGCTGCAGTTTTGCGGCCTTACATGCGTCCTTAATACACATTGAAGCAGCAATTTTGAAGGCAATTTCACTTGAGTCAACCTCATGGAAACTACCATAGAAGAGAGTGACCTTTATATCTATTACTGGGAAGCCAGCTAACACACCACTTTGCAGTGCTTCTCTAACGCCTTTCTCAACGGCTGGTATGTATTCCTTAGGAATAACGCCTCCCTTGATTTCATCAACGAATTGAATTCCACTTGTTGGTGGTAATGGCTCAACTCTAAGAAATACATGACCATATTGACCTCTACCACCTGATTGTTTTGCATATTTGGTTTCTTGCTCAGCCTTCCCAATAATCGTCTCACGATATGCGACTTGAGGCTTTCCCGCATTTGTATCGACTTTGAATTCTCTCAATAATCGTTGCCTGATCACGTCAAGGTGAAGCTCACCCATTCCAGATAGTATTGTCTGTCCAGACTCAAAATCTGAACTGACTCTCAATGAAGGATCTTCCTTCAAGAGCTTCATGAGTGACACGCCCATTCGCTCTTCATCAACTTTTGTTTTTGGCTCGATTGCAATGCTTATTACTGGTTCAGGAGCATGAATACTTTCAAGCACGAAGGGAGTTCCATCAGACTCGCACAACGTGTCTCCAGTACAAGCTTCCTTGAGTCCAACAGCAGCACCAATATCGCCAGCATAAAGCTCTTTGACATCCTCACGCTTGTCTGCATGTATTCTTAAAAGACGCCCGATTCTTTCTTTCTTGTCTCTTCGAGAATTGTATACTTGCTCTCCTGCCTTCAATGATCCTGAATAAATTCTAAAGAATGTAAGCACTCCGACAAAGGGATCACTTATAATCTTAAATGTAAGAGCTGCGAGCTTGCCATTTGGATCGGCTTTTAACTCAATATCCCCTATCTCATTTCCTCTGTTATCCACCTTCTTTGCTATTATAGGAGGTACTTCTAAGGGGGACGGTAAGTAATCTACAATAGCATCAAGAACAGGCTGTACTCCTTTGTTTTTAAAAGCACTCCCACAAAGAATAGGAAAGAGTTTCATCGACAAGGTTCCTTTACGAAGCCCCATCTTTATCTCTTCTTCACTAATTTCTTCACCGTGAATATACTTGGACATCAAGTGATCATCTACTTCCGCTGCCGCTTCAATCATTCGCTCTCTTGCAGCAAGTGCTTTATCCTTCAAATCCTCAGGAACATCGATGATATCAAATTCGGCACCCTTCGACTCGTCCTTAAAGACATAGCCTTTCATTGTTACTAGGTCGACGATACCCTTCAGGGTGCTCTCAGAACCGATTGGAATTTGAATTGGAACTCCATTTGCACCAAGTTTTTCTATAATTGAAGCAACTGATTTCTCAAAGCTTGCCCCTGTCCTGTCCATTTTGTTAATGAAGCAGATTCTTGGAACTTTAAATTTATTGGCCTGACGCCAAACTGTTTCCGACTGAGGCTCGACACCACTCACACCATCAAAGACCGCGACTGCACCATCTAAAACACGCAGGCTTCGTTCAACTTCTATCGTAAAATCCACATGCCCAGGCGTGTCGATAATATTGATCTTGTGGGTTTCTTTATCGTTATGGGAGCCGCTCCACTCGCAGGTTGTTGCGGCGGAGGTAATTGTAATACCCCTTTCC
>JAAZON010000454.1 GCA_012797725.1 SAR324 cluster bacterium
GATGGCTCAGAAAATCTGCGGAACTTTTCTTTCCAAGATCTTATCATTGCAAGCGGTGCAAGACCAAAGACGATCCCAGGCGTACCAGTCGATGGCCTTCATATTCACACATCGCGTACAATTCTTGAACACAGAAAACAACCGAAAGATTTTCTGGTCATAGGGGCAGGAGCTATCGGTGTTGAATTTGCATACTTGATGCATGCCCTGGGGACAAAAGTTACTCTAGTAGAAATGCTCGATCAGATCCTTCCTGTTGAGGATACGGAAATTTCTCGAAGCTTGGAGTCTATCTTAAGAAAACAAGGAATGATCATAAAGACCTCATCTGCCGTCTCTCAACTTCAAGTCGAAGAAGATAGAGTTCGCGCCCTTATCACACAAGGAACAAGTGAAGAAGCATGGGAAGGTGATTCATGCCTTGTGGCAATAGGCGTTGTGCCAAATACTGACAACATCGGTCTGGAGGAAATAGGAATTGAGCTTAATCGAGGATTTATAAAAGTCGATGCCTTTCTCCGAACTAATGTGCCGCATTACTATGCAATAGGCGATGTATCAGGGCCCCCTCTACTTGCGCATAAAGCAAGCCACGAAGGAATTATTGCTGCAGAAGCTGCATGTGGAGTAGCAAGACATGGAATGAGTTATGATAATATTCCAGGTTGTACTTATTGCCAGCCTCAAGTGGCTTCAATCGGACTAACTGAGGCAGCGGCTAAAGAAAAGGGATTTAGATACAAAAGCGCAAAGGTTCCCTTCTCTGCTGTAGGAAAAGCCATAGCAACAGGTGAAACCGACGGATTTTTGAAGGTTATAATTGATGCGGAAAGTGGAGAACTCCTCGGTATGCATATTTTGCACGCAGAAGCAACGGAACTTATTTCAGAAGCAGCGGTCATACGCTCGCATGAGGGCATAGCGGAAAGCGTGCTCAATACCATCCATCCTCATCCGACAATTTCTGAAGCAACTATGGAAGCAATGGCTTTGGCCTTAGGAAGGCCTATTAATCTCTGAGCTTCAACACATAATACCTTGGTCAAGCAAAATAATGACAGAGAATAATCGAAAGGAAGCAAAAATTCTAAATGTACTTCATCTTGGTAAAAAACCATATGAAGAAGTTTGGAAACTTCAGAAGTCTATTCAAACTTCCCTGATGGAAGGCAAAGGGCTAGAGACCTTAATCCTATGTGAACATGAACCTGTGCTTACTCTTGGGAAAAGTGCCAAAGAAAGAAATCTTCTATTATCTCGCCATGCTATCGCTCAAAAAGGGATTAAAATTTTCGAAGTCGAGCGTGGTGGTGATGTCACCTATCATGGCCCAGGCCAGTTGGTTGGGTACCCCATCCTTGATTTAAATAGGCATAAGAGGGATGTTCATTGGTACATGCGCTCACTTGAAGAAGTTATTATCCTGGCACTTGGAGAACTTCCTCTTGAGGGCTTAAGAATAGAGGGGAAAACAGGAGTTTGGGTTAAATGCCATGATAAGACAATCCCCTATTCCCACCGCAAGATCGCCTCAATGGGGGTGAGACTTTCGAGATGGGTCTCTCTTCATGGATTTGCAATAAACATCTCGGACTGTAGTTTTGGGTTTTCGTTGATTAACCCTTGTGGTTTCCGAAGTTCTGAAATTACATGGATCGAAGAGGAATTGGGGCGTTCAGTGCCTTTAAGGGAAATGGAGGCTCTAATCGAAAAATATTTTCGGAAAGTATTTTCTTTCGACTTGAAAGTGTGATGTATGACAAAAAGAAACGGCGGTAACAACACTGCAATTAACACTGGATTAAACGATACTAGAGCAAGATTGGCATGGTCTACGACAAGACGTCCATCTTTAGTGAGAGCTCTTGCAAGAAAAGAATCATTTGAAAAAGCGAAAGAATTGGTTCTTCGTGCGTATGTTGATATGTTGAGAGCACGTCTAGTGGACCAAAAGGCCATCGCTCTCTACAAGCAGAACAAATCATTCTTTCAAATTGGAGTCGCTGGGCATGAGGCCATTCAGGTGGCCGCTGCAATGCATTTTGATAAGGATCTGGATTATTTTTTCCCTTATTATCGGGGAATGGCCTTCTGTGCTGCTCTCGGAATGACCAATGAGACATTCATGTTGAATTGCATGAGCAAAGCTGCAGATCCAAACTCACATGGACGACAAATGCCAATGCATTATGGTGAGAAGCGGTTGCATATACCAAGTCAAAGTTCCGTGGTAGCAACTCAGTTCTTGGCTGCAACAGGATGCGCACTGGCTCTTAAATTGCGGCAGGAAGATGGAATAGTTTACGTTTCATCAGGAGACGGCGGTTGTTGTGAAGGAGACTTTCATGAGTGCTTGAGCTGGGCAAGTAAAGATAGACTTCCTTTAATAATTGTTATTGAAAATAACGAATATGCTATCTCAACGCCGCTTTCTGATTTGATTGGAGCCAAGAGCCCTTTCGAACTAGGACAAGGATATTCAAATCTTAAGCGAATGGAAGTTGATGGAACAGATTTTTTTGAATCCTACGATGTGATGCAAGAAGCCTGCTCTTTCGCACGAAGCGGTGAAGGTCCGGTTCTAATCGATGCTCATGTAGTA
>JAAZON010000455.1 GCA_012797725.1 SAR324 cluster bacterium
GCCCTCGTCTTCCAACTTTTTCACTTGGGACACAAGCTCTCTTTCATTACCGTTCAAATTGATCCCGAGTTCACGACTTCGAGCTTTTATGTTACTCCGCCCAGACAGTTCAGAAATGAGAATGTCTCTTTTATTTCCGACAAGCTCTGGCTTGACGTGTTCATAGCTTGCCGAAACTTTCTCAATTGCTGACACATGAACGCCTCCTTTATGAGCAAACGCTGCGACACCTACGAAGGGAGCTTGATGTGGGAGTGTCATATTTGCAATGTCTCCAACTTTCCTGGCTAAGTCACTTAAGCCCTTCAACTTGCCTAGTCCAACACATTGATACCCTAATTTTAGTTCCAGATTTGGAATCAGAGAACTTAGATTCGCATTGCCACAGCGCTCCCCATAACCGTTCATTGTTCCCTGAACTTGCCTGCAGCCAGCCTGAATTGCAGAGAGCGAGTTTGCTACAGCAAGCTCGCCATCATTATGAGCGTGAATACCTAATGGTAACTTCAACTCTGCCTGCACCGTCCGAACAACCTGAGAAATCCACTCGGGAAGAGAACCCCCATTTGTGTCGCATAATACGATCCAATCAGCACCTCCGTGTGCTGCAGCCTTCAAAGTGGAAATCGCATAATTTGGATCATCACAAAATCCATCAAAGAAGTGTTCAGCATCATAGATTACTTCTCTTCCTAGATCCTTCATGTATGCAACACTCTCTCTTATAAGTCGCAAGTTTTCTTCTGGACTTGTATTAAGAATTTTTATCACGTGCAAAAGCCAGCTTTTCCCGAAAATGGCAACGGTGGGTGTGTTTGCGTCACGCATGGACTGAATATTGGCATCATCTTGGGGCTTACACCCCACACGGCAAGTGCTTCCAAAAGCCACTACTTTCGCGTGTTCCAAGCGTGCGCGCCCTATTTCCTGAAAATACTTTGAGTCTTTTGGATTTGAGCCTGGCCATCCACCTTCTATGTAATCCATACCAAAGGCATCTAGCAATTTTGTAATTTTAATTTTATCGGCTAGTGAAAAACTTATGCTCTTTCCCTGTGAGCCATCACGAAGGGTCGTGTCATATAAATAAATCTTCTGCTTTTGTAGATCGTTCATGAGCTATCCTCTCAGCTATTTGTTAATTGACCGCTTCTTCTCAAACAAAAAAGCCCCCGCAACCTTTTTCAGGTGCGGGGGCTTTTTCAAGCGCTTCGCCTCATACAGTTAAAGAGGCGGCCCGCACCATGCGCCAATAATAATAATGGCTATAATGCTGTAAATTAGGCCGTATCTCTTCTGCGTTTGCTGCATAATACGCTGCAATAATATTCTATCCCATTTCTGATGTTTCACATCGACATTGGGATTCTCCTTTATTCAATGATGATAGATAGAAGAAGCACTCTAAGCAAGCTCTTTGGTGAAACAAAGATTTCGTTTTATTCCACTTTATTAAATAAAAGTGCGGCTTCGATAGGCGGCAATCACATCAGTCTTGCGATAATATCAGCCAGATCTGTTTCAATACTCTACAAGAAAAATACCTGGTTGACTAAATTTTCTTGCTCCTGTACCTTGATTTGACCATCTTATTTATGTTGCCATCTAAAGATTTTTGAGGATATTGAATTAAATGGCTTCACCGAAAGGTCTTAACCTCATTCTTAATGTAGTACTTCTTATCCGCATGAGGTGCGGGACCGCCTGATCTGCATTCAGGCAACGGCGAAAAAAGCCCCCGCACCTCCTTAAAAGGTGCGGGGGCTTTTTTATTAAGAGTTATTAATTCCGATCCTTGACTAAATATAGTTTAACTGCCTGCTTATATAAAGGGCTAAGCATTATGAAGGCTAAGGAAATTAGTGGTTCACAGGCAATCGTTCAATGTTTGATGAATGAAGGAGTTGACCTCATTTTTGGTTATCCAGGCGGCCAGATA
>JAAZON010000456.1 GCA_012797725.1 SAR324 cluster bacterium
AAATGGAAATCTAAAAATCCTAAGCAATGCCGTGGGTGAGCATTCAGTACTTTCCAATATCATTAAATTAGTAACAGATGCACAACGTAGAAAACCTAAGATTCAACGCCTGGGAGATGCTGTTAGCGCTTGGTTTGTTCCTTTTGTTTTGATTGTTTCGCTTCTTACGCTTGGTGTTTGCTATGGTTTTTTGGAGCTAGACTTTCAGGCTTCCTTGCTTCGAGCAGTTGCGGTACTAGTAATTGCCTGCCCTTGTGCCATGGGCCTTGCAACCCCCACTGCAGTAATGGTAGGGCTTGGCCGCGCAGCCAAACATGGAATTTTAATAAAGGGAGCTGATACAGCAGAAAGACTTGCAGGAGTACAAACAGTAATCTTTGACAAAACCGGAACACTTAGCACTGGCCAGTTTATTGTAAGTAAAATAGACACAAGACTCGAGGATACAGAATACATCAAATCTGTCGTTCTTAGTCTCGAAAGATACTCCTCCCATCCGATAGCAAGATCTTTGGTCTCTTCTTTCAAGGATGCCAAAGAAATTAAATTCCAAGAGGTACAAGAAACAAAAGGAGTTGGTATAAAAGGCAAGGATTCTCTGGGGAACGTTTTTGAAATTCGAGGTAATGTTAACAGAGTTAGTGAAAACGACATTCTCGAAAATGACTTGTTGGTACTTAAGAATGGAAACGTGATTGGGGAGCTAAGCATCGCTGATGAAATTAAGAAGGAAGCATTCTTTACGATAAACGAGCTTAACGAATTGGGAATCAGATCTGTGCTTCTTAGTGGCGACTCTAAAGAAAAATGTGAGAAAATAGCTCAACTGCTCGGTATTACACAGGTCTACGCACAGAAAAAACCTGATGAAAAATTGAGTTTGGTACAAGAGATAAGTGAAAGTTCGACATCTGCTTTTGTAGGAGATGGTATAAATGATGCACCTTCTTTAGCCGGAGCAAGCGTTGGGATATCTCTAAGTGACGCAACGGAGGCTGCAATTCAATCCGCACAAGTCTTGCTTCTGCACAGTAGGATTGATTATCTGGTAACAGCTATCAAGTTATCAAGACTCACTTACTCGACTATTAAGCAAAATCTCTTCTGGGCTTTCTGCTACAATATTGTCGCCATTCCCATGGCAGCTGCAGGTTGCCTAAGTCCAATGCTTGCAGCATTAGCCATGGCAATGTCGGATGTTGTGGTTATTGGAAACTCACTAAGACTTAGAACGGCAGGACTAAACTAAAAACAAAACCTGAGATAGACAAAGCCGCCGACCACGGATTTGAATATGATTTTGCCCGTTTTTCTGACATGATGTGAGAAAAACGGGCTAAAGAGTCTTATTCACCAGATTTTTTGACAGTTGACCACACAATCAATAAAAAATATGTAACATTAAAGTTCTTGTTAACATAACGAAAATATGAATTCTTTCGTCTTCCCCAATCCAAAAGATCAGTCGGGACTTACGCTCGAAGAGCTTGACTCTTATTATGTAGAATCTATGGACCATGCCATGGCTTTTTCATCTCTTTTGCTGAATTCCGATTCTTATGAGGCTGTTCATAGGAAATATGGATTAGGATCTCTCTTATGGGCAAGTATCCTGTGTCCTTATTCGAATGACTCGAATCTTGAGAGATGTAATTCTTACATTGGTGAGCAAGGATTTGATTTGGATCTATTTGAACGCGCCAGACAGGCTGTCTGGGTTCTTGGGGACGAGCAATACATTGAAAATTCTGAGACTGTAATGCGAACTTATGCCATGTTGAAACTTCATCACCCCAATCAGAGGGATTTGCATACTATGATGCTTAAAGAACTCATGAAAGAACCTCTGATTCTTGGTTGTTTTAAAGATCAAAGCAAAGCAAGCAGGTACTCACTACTACCCCTCTTCCCTGAAAATGCCTCTGAAGGGCCTGAATTAGATTGGGGCGATACCATTGTGGAATCAGGTCGCAAACGACTGAAATTTGAAATTTATCTAGATGCACCACTTGCGTTAGCACTTTGTTATGAAAAATTGCCTATTGCACTATGTGGGTTTTTTGCTTCATGCCCTGACACCATCACGGTGAATCAGATTCAGGGAGTTCGTCCATTCTTGGTAGATGAAAAAGGTGCTTACATCAAGAGAGGATCTAATGGGCGAGCGCTTTTTGGTGTGGACTTTGAATCTCTGCTGGTTAATGCGGTCGCAGCATTTGCATGCTCGCTCGGTTTTTCCAAGCTTCGCATTTTAGCCGCAAGGCATAATTCATGGGTGCAAAAGTCATTTACAGGTTTTGATCTGAAGACGGCTGAAAGACGTTACGATCAGACCGCTTCACGACTGGGTTTCGTAACCGGAAGCGATGGTAACTGGCATCGCCACTTGGGCACCGATATCCGAGTGGCCTCATCCTCAATGAATAAATCTATGATAACAGAATTAAAGGACAATGGCACCAGCAGAGCATAAAAAGTGGTGGGTGGGAAGATGATGGAGCCGCTTAAGATAAGTGCTACCGATAGATTTTTTGAGATCACCTAGACACTCACTACCTTCAAGTCTTTTTTACGTCTCTCTTCTTGGTTTCTTTGTTCCTCTTGCCTCTTTTGATTTGCGTACCAGAGCTGTAATATAAGACTCTCACACAAAAACGATTTGGCCCAGCTATCTAGATTAGGAATATTTCCAGGCGAGTTTTCTTGACTAAGGGCAGCAATTGGAATCGAAGAAGTGCCTATCGGATAAAATGCATAGAACTCGCTTGCGTTTCTATAAATACAAAGTCCATGGCGAAAATCAGAAGCAGCCTTTCCGTTACCAAGCATTATTTGTGCATGGCCTGCCCCACCGCGAGGATTTGCAGTTATAACAACAGTGCCTCTTGGCAGTTTTTTAAGATCTTCACGGCTTTGAACGAGTATTTCTTTGAATGATGGATTGTGACGAAATTTCTCAACAGACTGAATCGCCATCCCGGCTCTTTCATTTCTGTTAAGTCCTGTCGTTCTTTCAATGGCAAATCTTACATATCTTAAACACCAATTAGCTCCTCTCAATTTGCCTTCAGTCAACTGCTCTGCGTTACGCGCAAGTGCATCTCCCCTATCTGAGATTCCTAGATTCATCGCTGAATCTGCCGTAAGAATTCCCCTCGTTTGTATAAGCTCTTGTCTTCGAACATTATCTCTCTCCCTTGTCCCGGGTCTTGGAACTCTAGAATCGGGATATTCTTGCCCCCCCCCTTCTCTCAATATGGCAGTCGCTAATTTTCCATCCATCGATGAAAGCACTCCAATAATGAATACTAAAAAACATTGCTTTCATAGATAGTTATGCTTGGACTTTTATTAAGGTAGCATTAAAAGAACAAAAAAATACACTTGATTTCAATAGATTAAAGTAATTTATCCCACCGATCCTTCCATCTCAAGCTCAACAAGACGGTTCCACTCTACTGCATACTCAAGGGGTAAAACTTTGACTACTGGCTCCATGAAGCCACGCACAATCATAGTGCGAGCCTCATCCTCTGAGATTCCTCTGCTGCCTATATAAAAAATCTGCTCATCTGAAATTTTCGAAACGCTCGCCTCATGCCCGACTGTTGCTTCTTGTTCTTCCACTTCAATTGTTGGATAAGTATCTGTTTGGCTATTTTCATCTAAAAGCAAGGCATCACATTCAACATCAGAGCGGGCATGCACTGCGCCTGGATAGATTTTGCACAAGCCTCTATAGCTCGAGCGTCCTGTTCCTTTGCTTATCGACTTTGAGAGTATTTTCGAAGTTGTATTTGGTGCCACATGAATCACTTTTGCACCTGCATCTTGATGCATTCCGTCCTTAGCAAATGCCACACTTAAAACCTCACCATGCGCCCGTTCGCCCATTAAATAGATCGCTGGATATTTCATTGTAAGCTTGGAGCCAATATTGCCATCTACCCATTCCATTACCGCATCTTCGTAAGCCACTGCGCGCTTGGTGACCAGATTAAAAACATTTGAGGACCAATTTTGAATTGTGGAATACCTAAAACGCGCTCCTTTCTTCACTATAACCTCAACTACTGCCGCATGTAGCGAATCAGAACTATAAGTCGGAGCTGTGCATCCTTCAATGTAATGGGCATAAGCATCATCTTCAATAATTATCAATGTCCGCTCAAACTGCCCCATTCGCTCAGCATTAATTCTGAAATAGGCCTGCATGGGAACATCGACCTTCACACCCTTTGGCACATAGACAAAGCTACCTCCCGACCAAACAGCAGAGTTAAGAGCGGCGAACTTGTTATCATTCGGAGGAACCACCGTTGCCCAATATTTCCTAAAAATATCAGGCAATTCCCTTAGCGCTTGATCAGTGTCAAGGAAAATGACTCCTTTATCCTCCCATTCCTTCTTCAAAGAGTGATAAACTGACTCACTTTCATATTGAGCACCCACTCCCGCGAGCACCGTGCGTTCGGCCTCAGGAATACCAAGACGATCGAAGGTCTTTTTAATATCCTCAGGAACATCATCCCAGGTTCTTCCCTGTTCTTCCACAGGTTTTAAATAATAGTAAATATCATCCAGATCTACAGTTTGAAGAAGCTCGCTGCCCCAGTTAGGCATTGGTTTGGACCAGAATATATCCAAGGATTTGTGCCTGAACTCACGCATCCAATCAGGTTCATTCTTTAGATCGCAGATCTGATTTATAATCTCATGATCTAAGCCCTTTCTTGTTTTAAACACCGGCTTTTCAGGATCTCGAAAGCCATAAGCATATTCATCTTTGCTTTCTATAATTCCCTTTAGATTTTCACTTCCACTTGGCATCTGAAGCTTCTCCTTTTGTCCAGAAAGCAATCTATGTGTTTTCGGTCAGTTAATCCAGCATTGCCTAATACTTGAGTTTATTTGTCAAGCATTTAATTGTCAAATGCCCATATTAGAAATTTCAAGTAATTAACTTTATGGGTTATGATTCTCCAAATATCAGGAGGCGTTAATATATTTTAAGGGGCTAATCGATGGCAACAAAACAAAGAATTCTCATTGTTGAAGACGATCCAGACGGACGAGAAGTTTTAGTTCGTATTGTCGAAGGTCTAGGTTACGACACAATCTCATATGGTTCTGCTGTGGACTGTCTAGGCGATATCAAAGGAAAAGAAATCAGCCTGATGCTTTTGGATATAATGATGCCTGAGATGAATGGTTACGAACTTATGAAGGAGTTAAAGTCCATTCCTGAATTCCAAAGCATTCCTGTGATAATGGTAACCGCAAAGTCGGACGATTCTGAGATGTTTGAAGGATATAAATATGGGGCTGACTATTACATTCCCAAACCCTTTAACTCTAAACAAATCGAGTGGGGGATCAAGACATTCCTCGATTAGAAAGACCAATTCGTACGATAGGCCTCAAAAATGTTATTGAAACCAGACCAGCTTCAATTTAAAGACCCAAAGGGTTTTATAGTTCTTGAGGGTGTAAATGGCTGTGGCAAGTCGACCCTTCAAAAAAAACTTGCCAAGGAAATTCTAAGCTTAGGCTTTTCAACTCTATGCACCAGAGAACCTGGCGGAACTAAAATGGGTAATGAACTTAGAGAAATACTGCAGGAGGGACGTGTTGGTAAGATTTCTGATGTTGCCGAACTTCTTCTCTTCGCTGCAGATCGCGCTCAACACATAGAAGAAGTCATAAAACCTGCACTTCAAAACCATCAATTAGTGATATCGGATCGCTACTTTTATTCCACCACGGCATTTCAAGGTTATGGCCGAGGTTTAGACCAAACGCTTGTGCAGAAAATAAATGGGGTAGCAGTTCGAGATTGCCTTCCCGATGTGGTCTTGCTTTTGGATCTGGATCCCGAAGCAGGACTAAGACGAAATGCTAAGGATAGCAACTCTCTTTCTTCTAAAGATACCTTCGAGAGTGAAGATATGGCTTTTCATCGAAGAATTCGTCAAGGCTTTTTGGAAATCGCGAAGTGTGAAGTCACACCTTTCGTTCAAATTGATGCCTCAAAATCAAAAGACGATGTTTTTAATGACGCAATGATGGCAGTTGAAAAATTATTAGTTCAGTTCAAGAAATGAGCATTGAAATCATTGGACATACTGAGCAAAGAGAGTCTCTTGCAAGGCTTTGGGCAACTTCATCACTTCCTTCTGCTTTGTTGTTCTCGGGGCCTAAAGGCATAGGCAAATCTTTGGTAGCTAGGGAGCTAGCTGGATTGATTTTTTGCGATGAAAGGAAGACTTTTCAAAACAAAGCTTGCGGACAATGCCATAGTTGCAATGTTTTTAACTCCGGCAATATGCCAGACTTCTACATTCTTGACAGTGGAGAGAAAGACGAATCTGCTATTGCAAGGGTTCGCGGACTTCTATATTCCCTGCATCTTAGAAGCTTCTCCTCTACTTACCGGGTGGTTATTCTTGATCAAGTTGAGAAGATGTCATTACAGGCATGCAATGTATTATTAAAGTCGCTTGAGGAGCCAAAACCAAATTCTTTCTTCATACTTATAAGCAGCAACCCTTCTCGGTTACCAATTACGGTTCGCTCGCGATGTCAGGATTGGCGTTTTAACCCTCTTTCCACAGAAGAGATGCAAGAGCTTTTAAGAAATCAGCCCGAACTCATCCAACATAATGAAGCTTCTGACTGGTCTATTAATGAATTGATTACCTTAGCAGACGGCGCCCCTGCAAACCTTGGCAAATTGGCATCTGAGCTTGAGCTTTGGGAAGAAATCAAACAACGATTAGATAAAACTTTCAATGGAGATTTGGCCTCTGGTCTTGAATATGTGACTCAAATTAGTAAAAACAAAGATCTGCTTCCGGATTTCCTCCATTTAGCAAGAATCCATGCTCGCCAACGCATGTTAAAAAGCAAGGACAGTTTGTCTGCACTTAAATGGTCCTATGCCCTAGCAAATTTTATCTCTGCTGAGTACTTAATCTTTGAGAGGAATCTAAACTCGGCTTATGTGCTAAACGCTATTATCGCAGATCTCTTCTCATATCCTGACCTTGATGTAGATTACGCTTTGAAGCACAATGAACACTTAATTGCAAAAATGGTTGTTTAGGAGAATTTCGATGAACGATGCAAATCAAGAGATCAATCCGACTAATACAGAAACTAGAAGTCAAATGACCTTGGAAGCGCCTGAGCAAAAACTAGTCAGTATAGATCAGTTCGCTGAAATCGAACTTCGAGTAGCTCTGGTTGAAGAAGCAGAATCTATTCCAAAATCAAAAAAGCTTCTCAAGCTTCAAGTTTTTCTGGGTGAAAAGCTGGGCAGAAGACAAATATTGGCTGGCATAGCCCAGTATACGAGCCCCGAGGCTCTTATTGGCAAAAAGATCATTGTAGTGGCGAATTTGCAGCCGGCTACTCTTATGGGTCTGCAAAGCCAGGGAATGCTTCTTGCAGTGCAAAATGAAGACTCATCAAAAGTTGAAGTTATTCAAGCGCCAGAAGGTTTTGAGCCTGGCGCAAGAATTCGTTAATTGCCTGCAATAATATTTCTTTTCAATGAACAGATGGAATTTTTTGACTCTCATACTCATATTGATCATGTTGATTTTGACAATGATCGAGAAGAAGTTATTTCGAGGGCGAAGTCAGCCGGTGTTACCCGAATGCTGACTGTAGGACCAAGTGATGGTATAGATTCATCTAGACGCGCAGTAGCCATTGCAAATTCTCATGATGGAATATGGGCCAGTGTCGGAATTCACCCTCATGATGTTGAAAAGGACTTCACCTACGATACTCTTCGTGCTCTTGCTTCTAATGAGAAAGTGGTTGCAATCGGTGAGAGTGGTTTGGACTATTTTAGAGATTGGTCTCCTTTCGACAAGCAGGAGGAACATTTTCGGCTACACATCGAGCTTGCCCTTGAAATAAAAAAACCTCTTATTATTCATTCACGAGAGGCTGCTTCCCAGTGCTTGAAAATTCTGAAATCTATGCATGCTGATTTAATTGGGGGAGTCTTTCACTGTTATTCGGGGGATGCAGACTTCGCCAAAGAGCTGGCAAACATGAATTTCCTTGTCTCCTTCGCAGGCTCTCTTACTTTCAAAAACGCTCAAGTCTTGCGTGAAACCGCTAGCAAAATACCAATTGAACAAATACTAATCGAGACTGATGCTCCTTTTCTTTCACCATTACCATATAGAGGAAGGAGATGTGAAAGCGCTTATGTAGTAGAAACCGCCAAATGTCTCGCCCAAATAAAAGGCCTGCCTCTTGAAGAGATTGCTGAATTAACCACTAGAAATACTATGAGGCTATTGGGTATTTTTTAGTTCTAAGAATTATTATTTGAGCCTAGAAATCCTCCATAAACAATAACCCACTCCAGCAATCCCGCTTAACCAATCAATACTTGAATTTAATACGGCAATGGTTGCTGCCAAAACACTCATATCTAAGATCATCAACTTAAGATCGCATTTAAACTCAGCATATTCATGCCTATACCTGGAATACAGCCTTGGGAAACCTGGTTTAACTTGCGGATGTTGCTTTTGCGCTTGCTCGACTTCTAAGCTTTTCCTTTCCATGTCAGTAGACCGGAAAGTCTGAAATGCCCCTTGCTCTGTCTGAGTATTTCCTGCCCTTTCGTCCGACAGCGTGAATTGCCCTCTCTCTTGATCAAGACTCAAATCTCCGTAATATTTCCCGGGATCTCGTAGTCTGTCTCTTACTTCCTTATCTGAGCTATGAAAAAAATATAAAGTATCAAGCCCCCAATTTGGATCGGGCTCAGCAAACTTAGATTCTGAAAATGAAGGCTGCTCTGGCACCCTGTAATTTTATCCCCATTCCTTTTCCTAAGATAGTAGCTTCAAATTAAGTTTTTAAGCCATTTAATTTAAGTAACAATATAATTGCTCAAAAAGGGCTGGTCACCGCTCACGTGGGCTGCTAACACCCTGACAACACCGTCATTGCGAGGGCACGATAGTACCCGTGGCAATTCATAAGTTCAGATTGCCACGCTCTTTCGCGCTCGCAATGACGTCAACGCTTACTAGGCCTGAATAAGAGTAACGATCCCCCCCTTCGAGCACCTTTCTTCGACAGCCCC
>JAAZON010000457.1 GCA_012797725.1 SAR324 cluster bacterium
TATAAAATGGGGGCTCCTCTATGGACTAGTATTATGCAACGCTCGCGCAATGGGCGAATTCGGTGCGGTTTCTGTTGTATCCGGTCATATTCGCGGACTTACTAACACCCTACCATTGCATATTGAGATTCTTTACAACGAGTATCAGTTTGCTGCCGGTTTTGCGGTAGCCTCACTATTAACAATGCTGGCCCTTTTTACTTTGTTAATGAAACGCATATTTGAATGGGCAGAGAGAAGAACATAATGACGATAGAATTATATCATATTGAAAAGTCTTTCGGAGAAGTCTTGGTTGTGAGCGACTTCTCTCTCTCCATTCAGAATGGAGAGCTTTTTGTGCTTTTGGGAAGCAGTGGAAGCGGAAAAAGCACAATACTGAGACTCATAGCAGGTCTTCTTCTCCCCGATCAAGGAAGCATCGAACTTCATGGAAGAAACGTCACAAATTTACCACCCCAACAAAGAAATACAGGTTTTGTTTTTCAAAATTACGCTATCTTCCGACATATGAGTGTGCTGGAGAATGTGGCATTTGGACTTCGTGTAAGAGGAGTTCCAAGAGCAAATAGAAAAAAACGTTCTCAGGAACTCCTTGATCTAGTGGGACTTGCAGGCTTTGAGAAACGCTATCCTTCAGAGCTCTCAGGAGGGCAACGTCAAAGAGTTGCACTTGCAAGGGCGCTTGCATATGAGCCTGAAGTTTTGCTTCTAGACGAGCCCTTTGGAGCACTTGATGCGAGAATCAGATCACAACTGCGCAGGAGCCTCAAAGACATTCAAAGGGAACTTGGAGTGACTTCCATTCTTGTTACTCACGATCAAGAAGAAGCCTTCGAATTGGCAGATAGAATTGGAATTATTGATAGAGGTAGACTAATTGAGGTTGGAAACGCAGAGAATCTTTATCATCGACCAAAGACAGAATATGCAGCCACTTTTATAGGAGGCGGCAATGTGCTTGTGGGGCGCAATGAAAAGGGAGGGCTTCGTTTGGGGCATAACTTACTACCCTTCCCTGAAGGTGCTCCGCCTCATGAAGATGGCGCCCCTGTTCGGGTTCTGTTTAGGCCAGAAAATCTTCGTATTCAAACAAATGACTTCGAAAAAAGTCAGCACTTAATCTCACTCGGACAAGGAATCTTAACAGAAAAGACTTTTGCCGGGGCCTATCGACGCCTTCGTTTTTCACTTGAAACCCTGGAAGGTGCTCGTCCAATATCTCCGGCTCTACGATATGGGCAAAGATATGCAAGTGTTGAAGCAATACTTCCAAACAATACATCAAACATCGAACAAGAATGGCAAGTGGGTCAGAAATTATGGCTTGGAGTGCCTTCCTTTCACATATTAGATCCAAGCGGACTGAAGCTTCTGATCTGCGTCGATAATGCCGATATTAAAAACAAAGCTCTTAAGACTGCTTCTCAAATTGAATCTGCCTCTCATGGCCCAGTCACGGTGCTCATGAGCTGCCCCGAGCACAGCCCTCAAGACCGTGCCCACCAGAAACTTGAAAGAGCCTGTGCGGAGGCCCAGCTATCAAAGACTGCACGGGTTGAAATGAAAATACGACAGGGAATTCTTAAGAAAGAGATTCTCAGTGAGGTCCAAGAGCATTTTTATGATCTCGTAGTACTTGCAATAGAATCTTTCAAAAACGACAGAACTTTTGCAGCTTTGGTAGGTCGGCTTCTTCTTTCTAATCATGTCCCAGTTTTAATAGCCAAGGAGATTCCAAGAGACCTCAAGCAAGTTCTTATATGTATCGCAGCTGATCAGTCAGATACGGCAATTGTGAGATTTAGTGCAAGGGTTGCTCGTCATACACGCTCGCAAGTTTCAGTGCTTCATGTCCTCAATGATAAGTCTGAAGAAGATGAGGCCAGGGTTTTACGACACGTTGAACAAGCTCGTATGACACTGGAGGCTCACGGTGTAAACGCTGAAAGTCTGATAAAAAACGGCTTGATTATTGACACCATATTGTCAGAGGCTATCGAGAGCCAATATGGACTCCTAATAGTCGGAGCTCCTAGACCAAAAGGCGAATCAGATCTGGTGATTCAATTAATTAGGGCCGCAAAAGGGCCAGTAATGGTAATTCCCTCTGAAGAATAGACAATTCGTCAAAATTTCGTTATTCAAAAATAAGACTAATGGGTAGTGGTAATAATCCTATGATGCAAAACTGCATCAGGTCTATAAAATGTTGATTTAGTATCCCAGTATTCACGAACTAACAAAATAAATCAGCTCTTTAAAGCAAGATAGGTGTCCTCCTTGAATGCCAAAGATTGATCCAAGCCAGAACCCCAGGATGATTTCTCAGCTTTTCATAGGATTTGTCGTATTAGACCTCAAACTCTAGCTCAAGAAATAACTTGCGCAACTTCGTTTCCCTATATTACCTGCAGGATCAGTTGCCCTCACACAGTAACGATAGCTTCCACGGCTAAGCAATGCGCGGAACCTGACCCTCCGGATGGAATCCGAAGGGATAGGCTCCATAGAAATTCTTATTGATTTAACAGTCCTGGTTCCTTTATAAAATCTTATCCTTTCCTTGCTTCGCCCGGATTCCTCCTGCAAACGATACTTAATTCTTCCATATTTGTTGTGAACAGCAAAACCCCTAAACGCCCTAACCACAGGAGGCAACAAGTCATCAAAGAAAGCAGTGGCAGTCTGAGTTGGAGTCATTGTCGACTCCACTGTTGGGCTTGCTTCCGGAAGATTGGTGTTTGCAGGGGTAACAATCGGTGATTCTGTTTCTGTTGGAACTGCTGTAACTGTCGCTGTGGGCACAGGGGTGCAAGTTTCGGTAGTGCTTGGACCCGAAGTGGCGGTCGCGGTTGGTGTAGCAGATGGGGTCTCTGTCGGCATAGCTGTAGCCATGGAAGTGGCGGTGGGAGTTGCTATGCTCGTAGGTTCCTCCAGAATTATTACCCCCACTCCATAGTGCAGCATACCTCCATACGTGCCTCCCCAGGTCATCGTATGCTCGCTATGATCCCAAGTGTCGTGGATATAAATCGTACTACTGCTGGTATCATATCCATAGCCTAACATCGTATGCCCTTGAACTTGTATAAGGGTTGGACGGCCAGAATCTATTTCAGCCTGGAAATCTTCAAAGGAAAATCCCTCCACATTACTGTTATATGGAAAAATATATTGGTTGAAATTTGATATTACTGTATAACCGCGAGCTTCGACAAAAAGACGCATCCCATGGTTGCCATCTCGTCTATGGTAGGATGCCTCAGCCCCTGTATAATCATAGAGAGGTTGGCCATTTGGATAGTAATAAAAAATCGTTGACCCATCAGAGTTGTTCCAGGTGCTTTGGTTAGTCCCCATATAGTCTCCCACAGCTTCGCCATAAGAGTGCTCGCTCCATCCATTAGTGATCCACGGATCAGTATCTGTATTTCCGTATGCTATCCAATAGTCATCAACGCTTCCTCTACCTGAACGGCCATCAATTCCATTATGAGTCGCACTAAGTGGATTCTCACCACTCCCCCATATTGCATTTGTCAAAGGATATAGTCCTCCATCTGTGGGCCCAGTATACATGTCCGGATGAGAACCCCTGTCATAATAGCCCATCATCATAGCAGCCGACGTAGCCGAGCATCCGTAAGCCCAGTCACTAGCCGGAACTTGACTTAGAACGTTTATCCCACTAGCTGCCACATGCACCTCAGGCACAGAACTTAAAAGCGAAAGCTCCAACTCAGCGCTGGGACGACTTTCTCCAGGAGGAGGAAGAGGACTTGGCGGCACCGCTATTTCATCGATCAAAGCGCCCTCTTCAATCTGGCGCCTTAAATAAGGGTTAATGGCTTCATTAATTAATATACTACAACTCTCATATTCACCTAAGCCCGAAGCATTTTCAGCTCTGACTGAAATGAAATAACGACGGCCCAATTCAAGCTTAAGACCTCCCCGCTCTATACTCCTTCGTAATCCAGTAGATCTCCAAGGACTCAGATCTATACAACCCTCGCAAGTACCAATGGCATATTGATAATCAGTAATAGATTCAATATCTGAACTGCTCCATGAAGCTTTAAGGGTTGTACGCGATGTTGACTCTGGCTCACAACTAAGCAGAGGCTTTTCAGGAGGGCTGTAACTTAGGGTCTTTAATGACATACTTGACTTTAACAACATGAGCTCTAAACCCTGACGATTACTTTTAATCCAATACTTTGTTCCAGGTACTAAAAGAGTAGATTCTGAGGCGTTAGCATCCGGAAGTGCTACAGAGCTTAGTCCACCCTCTTGATTCACATAGAGGATCTTATCGCCAATAAACTGATTATCAATGGCGCTGCGAACAGGATATAATGCGTCCTGAAAAGAGATAGCACACTGGCTCCACTCGATTTCCGTCTGAACTTGGAATGAATTCCAACCACTATTTAGTGTGAAACTTTGAGCTTCAGTCCGAGATATCACCGACAAAGACATAAAAAGCATAGAGGCTAAAATGCCAGTCTTAGTGAACTTCGAACAAAGCCAATTGAAACCCAAAGGACTACCCCCAGATGACAAAGAATCCTATGATTTATCGGCATTTTAGAGGAATTGATTTAGATCAAGGACTGTTTTTCTCAGAGGTGATTGTAAGATGTTGAAGATGCGCGATCTAATTGCTCAAAAATTTAAAGAAATATCGACTCTAACCTAGCGATTTTCAATTGATGGGCTCTTCTTTCTGGAAAAGAGCCCTCCCCCCTTTCATCGTCTCAGAGATATCGGTACCAAACTCAGAATACCTAAATCAAACAGATTCGAACAACCGTCCGAGGTCTCTGCAAAAATTCCGGGGAATCTGCCTCTTCGTACAACAGCGACTATCATTAATACGCTGTGTGTAGGAACCACGATGACACGTAATTGCTCAAATAAGGGCTTCGCTTCAAATATTTGAGCAATTATGCTCATCTCATCCTTACTACGTGTTTAAAATCCCACTCTGTCATCAGGGACTGAAGTAGCAGTCTTTTGAGGAGCCACCGTAGAGCATGGCGATGGTAAACATTTTATTAGGCCTACTAATTCCACCGTATCAGTCCTTACGCAACTCCAAATTATTTCATTGGACGAACTCTGTAGAGGATACCAATGACAATTGACCGGTGTAGAACTCTGCAACTTGCAAGTAACGTTTGATATGGAATCACAATTGGCTCCAAAGACAGGATCTGCCCCTGGACAAAGAGGACA
>JAAZON010000458.1 GCA_012797725.1 SAR324 cluster bacterium
TAATATAGGGGCCAACAGCTTCAACTTTGGATATGCCTTCTGGTGGATTTAGTTTCTGAGCAATATTTCGAGCGCAATCTTGAGGAGACAACTTTAACGTCTTTGCCAGCATGAAACAGGGGAAGGCAAAATCCCCATAGGTTAAATCCCTAGTTCTTACAAGTACTTTTGAAATTTGTTCAGCTTCTAGGCCACTTGCCTCAGAGATAGATTTTATTAGTTTTAACTGCACCAAAATTACCTTTAACAAAGATTATTCTTTTAGAAGTCTTAAGGCTTTTAAATCTAACAGATTTTTGGAACTGAAGAAATAGTTCATTGAAATCATTAGATATAATTCTTAGACTTATTAGATTTAAGGCTTTAACTTAATGATACACCTATCTTGTTGGTCTTCATATCTTCGAAGGAAGCCTGCAAGAAGGAGTTAATTTTGATAAACTTGTTTATTTTCGTACGCTATTTTTTAAAAGCTATAACTAATGACTGAGCCACTTGAAAGAAAACAGGAAAACATTGTGCTAGGAAAGCCGGCACAAGCTTTCAACGTTGAAGCAATAAAACTCAGCCCGGAAGCTCTGAAAGCAATTCATAATAGTGAACCTGTTGTCGCAGTTGAAACGAAGATCTCCAAGGCAGTGGTGCAAGATCTTAGAGAAACTCTGGAAGCCTGTAAGAAAGATCTTAAAATTGCTCAGAAATATGGCCTGGATAACGGCAAATTGTCAGTTTTGGATCAGGCTTTGCTTCAAGCAGAGAGGACTGGGAAGATCTCTGGGAATATTGATGTCGTGGCGTTGAAAAACGCAAAATCAATAATTACTCGTTCAAAATTAAACGACAGGATAGCAGCTCGCAATCAAGGTTTGGCTTACAGATATCGGCATAATGTCCATAATCATGATTTGATTGATGTTCGCCAGGAGCTTTTTGCCATGCTCTTGAATAATAGGCAGTTGGCAGGTCTTCAAAAAGGTTCAAAGACTATTCAAGAACAGAAAGAAGAACTTGGCTTTGGTGGAGAGATATCCAGCGATAAGAGCGTAGACGAGGCTTTGGAAGAAAGACTTAAATTCTTATTGGCCGAAGAAAAAGCTCTAACAGAATCCCAGCAGGATCGCAGCGTCGATGAAGCCCAAGTTGAGTTCTTCAATGTTGATGTTGACACTGGATTTGCAAATGAACTTCGTAACCAGTCTGAATTTGGATTTTTACAGGATAATGAAGGCCTGGAAATACTCTTAGATGGGGTAGTAGATATAGTCCCCTATATTGCAGAAAGAAGGGCTCAGGAGACAGGAAGAGATAGTGCTGAGATCTCGGCGGAGATCTTCCAGTTTCAGGAGCTGGTTCGGAAAAGAAAGAAAAAAGGTGACTTAGTTGCTAAAGAAGATGTTGAAACTTTATTGTTAGTGCAATATCTTCCAATACTTTACGATGCAGTCAATTACATTATGGATCAGGGTTTAGATTCTGATGCTGTAACGAAAATGCAGTCATTAAAGGGAGAGCTGGCGGCTTTGATTCAGTCAGCAGCAGATCCGAAATCGGCGATTCATGAGTTGTTTAAGCAAGTGAAGGAATCCCTCCAGGATAGAGAGATGGTGGAATGGACGGGTTGAGATGCTGGCAAATTGAAATGTTTTGAGAGTTTTTGAATGACGGAAAATAGTAGTTTTGAAGAAATATTCAAAGTTGAGATAGATGGCTGGTGTTATGGCATAGCTAATTATCCAGGCGAGATCTTTCCGGGGTTGGTTCATCGTGTTGTAAAGGAATTAGCAAATAGTTTCAAGTCTGCTATAGAACATGGACTAATTTTTGACATTCTTGATATCTCCCTGAAGCTTTCTCGAGCTGCCAAATACTTAGTAGATGAGAGAGAAATCTGTTTCAGTATTCTA
>JAAZON010000459.1 GCA_012797725.1 SAR324 cluster bacterium
AGCGATAGCCTGACGCCACTGTGTAGTAAAAACGCCCAACTACATAGCCTTTCTTATGATTCTTAAGATCCTGCATGTGTCCAACAGTACGAAAATAGGGCCGAACAAACGACTGCTTAAGATCGTCTGGATAACGACTAATTAGTATCATATCGCGCCCCTCGTATTCTTCTGCCTTAGTCCAGAATTTGTACATAAGGCTATCTTTCTCAAAAAGATTTCGACCCGCTGTATTTTCCAAAACTTGTTCATTAGCTGCCAATTTCTTTCTATAGAAGCCCAACTGGCTCGCAATGTAATGCTTGTCCATTCCTACCACAACAGGAGCTTGACCACTTGTCCGCTGAATTTGCCTTTCTAACTGAAGAATCTGTGCCGCAATATCAGGCCCTGTCAGAAATTTGTGCATATTAGATGGAAAGCCAAGCCCAGGAATTCCAAATGAGAGATATTGAAAAAGCAGCAAATAAGCCAGAAGCAGCATCACACAGGTCCACTGCCATCCAGCTTCTAGGACTCTTCGTCCTGAAATCAGCCCCTCAATGAGGCTGCTTCCAATAAGTGGCATGAAGGAAAGGAAGAGAGGCGCAGCCCAATTAATCTTCACTTCATGGGTCAAACTAAAAAAAGCAATAACTAGCAAAGGAATCAAGGTATAAACCCAAATGAAGAGGTTTTTTTCTTTCTCAAGAATTACAGGCCCCTGCTTATTCTTATCCCATAGATTCTTAAGTCTCTCCACGAAAACATAGACTCCGACCGGAGTCAGAATTGCAATGACATGAAGCACAAACAAATGCAGAGAAAACTCCATTGGTTTTTTTAGCCTGTCTGCACTTTGAAATGTGAAAGATATCCAATTGTTTTCCGAGTTCCATATTAAGACCGGAGAAAATATCAATAATGCGGCTAAAGCTGAGATGTACGGGCGCCAGCGCAGGAATAACTTTCTGTTTTTTGGATTAAGAAGCATAAAAACAAAAGTTGCTGGGCCAAGCAACGCGATTGTATACTTGGAAAGCAGCCCAAGCCCCACACACATTCCAACTCCCCACCAAGCGCTTTCATCTTCTCTGATTAGAGCCTTATAAAGATAAAAAAGCGAAGCTGCCCAGAGAGCAGTGAGTGGACTATCAGGGGTAACATAGAATCCAGTCAAAAAGAAAAAAGGCAAAACAGTGAAAAGGACTAAAGACGCGAATGCTGTTTTCTTGTCGAAAATTTCATAACTTAGCCTATATACGAAAAGGGCTGATACTATCCACCAGAGCAAGCCGAAGAAGCGGACTCCGAACTCATTTGTCCCAAAAAGTATTGTGCCTAGAAAGATGGTCCAGGCCACCATAGGTGGATGATCCAAATAGCCAATATCAAGATGCTGCGCATATTGCCAATAGTAAGCCTCTTCAGGAAGCAAACATATAAAGCCTGAATACAAAAGCCTAAGCATGATAGTGAAGAGAACTACCCCGACTGTAATTTTGCTCGCGGTTGTTGTTGATTCATAGGCAAAGCATTTTAACAATCTCATTTCAATCTCGTTCTAACATGTTTGAGGTTCATCTAATTCAACATTCGAAGGGCTGTTTCAATCACAATCTCAGGGCTAATAGCTTTTAAACACTTGCTGTCTCTGCAGATGCTATGTCGATGATTCGCGGCTGAAAGACAGGGACTACACGCATAGCCTGAGTAAAGGTTCTCTGCTTTATCGCTAAGAGGGCCGTAGAGAGCGGGAGTTTCAGGGCCATAAAGAGTAAGAATTGGGATTTTTGTTAGAGCTGCAAAATGGGCAGGGCCGCTGTCATTTCCTATTAACAACTTACTCATTGTGAACAATGTAACCACTTGCGAAAGACTCTTGGTCTTGCCGGTTAAATCGATGCAACACCCCAAAGGCAGGGCTTTTGAAAGTGCTTCAGCATAAGTCTTGGATCGCTTAAGTCCTATGACCACCACTAGGACTTTTGGATCGTGTTCAACTAATGCCTTTGCTACTTCAACAAATGATGAGAGTGGCCATCCTCTAATTGGCAAAGCTTCACCTGGATCAGGATTAAAAACTACCAACTTGGTGTCTCCTTTTTTAGACCATCCCCGCTCTTCAAGCATCTCTTCAATAGCCTGCTTATCGCCATTATCGACTTCATAGCTTGGAAGTGGCAATAAAGCTTCTGATACATTTCGTTTGAGTAACGGTTCCTCATACTTTTCCGCAGAAAGAGCAAATACTAGAGCAAGAAAGTTTTGAGACATATGCTGATGCGGATTGTAAAAGACTCTGTGAGTTAAGAAAGTTCCTCTATAGAGCCCTTCTGCCGTATAATTATGAAAACCAACGCGTCTTGAGGCCCCACTGGCAAAAGAGAAAAGAGCAGTGAACCTAGAGAAAAGTTCCATATCGATGACAGTGTCAATTTGCAATGCCCTAACTTTAGCCAATGCCTTGAAAGCGCCTAGAGCAAAACTTAAAAATGATGTGTCAGGAATAGTAATTATATGCTCTTTAGGAATCACTTTTAGGAGTTCAACACTTTCTCTGTTTTTTTCGAAAACCAGAAAGTAGAGTTCATTACTTTCAATTAACTCTTTTGCACGAAGCAAACTTGAATACGCAATTATGGCGCTTCCCATTTCACTAATTTCAATAAAGAGAATTTTCTTTGGCTTACTGAGCTCAGGCTTAAAGGTACGGCGGCGAAGCCAATGGATGAGTGAAAAAATAGCGGCCATTGGCACACCAAGCCAATAATCAATTATCTGTGTAAGACGTACCTTCATAAAATACATTAATCCAAAAGCAATAAGTAGTTACGATACGCTAAGAAAAAAAATAAGTGAAATATCTAGTAAAAACAGGCTGTTTTTTAGATCTAAGACGATTAGGCAATAAGCAAAACGGAAAAGAACGAAAGAGACTTATACAAGCATTCGATGAATCCGTTTCCCTAAAGAACAAAGGATCTCGTAAGTGCTGCAGCCCTTTAATTGAGCCCATTCCGAGATTCGATGCTCCTGACCGAAACAGAGCACCTCATCTCCAACTTTAGCCTCGGGAGCATCTTCAAGAGAGATGGTTGTAAGATCCATGGATACTCGACCGACGACTGGGCACTTTTTAGTACCAATATAAAAATTGCCATGTCCTGGAATTTGTGAAGGCACTCCATCGGCATAGCCCAAAGGCACAGTGCCTATGAGCATCTCTTTTGGCGCAATGAAGCTTCTGACATAGCCAACACTTGAGCCCTTAGGAATAGCTTTAAGCGCAATAAGTCTGGATTTAAGACATAATGCGGGCTGAATCTGAAATGCCCTTTTACCTGGTATGTCAAATTCTCCATAGAGATTGATTCCACTTCGCACCATCGTAAAAGGGGGAGCAATGGCAGAAGCGATGTTATGTATACCATCGCTATTTGCAATGTGGATAAAATCAAAAGCCAGACCTTTCGTCTTAGAAAAGTCAATAAACTCCTTGAAGGTTTTGACCTGAAATTCTGAGAATTCTGGATCCTGGTAAGCTGATGGGAAATGCGAATAGGCTCCCACAATTTTCAGGCCGGGAAGTGCGCAAAGCTCATCAAGCATATTAAATGCATCTTTCAAAAGAAGGCCAACACGGCCCATACCACTATCTATTTTTAATTGACAGGGAGCTGCCTTTCCCTGCTTAATAGCTTCTGCGCTAATAAGCCTTGCGATTCTTATATCCGTTATTGGAGCTATATAACCCTCGCCAACAACTATCGGAACCTCTTCCTCTAATATCGCCCCGAGAATATGAATTGGAATTCCAAGATCCTTAATCCGCGCAGCCACATCAAGCTCCACTACACCAAATGCTGCTACTCCATGTCCTGAAAGAAGCTTTGCTATGAAATCAGCGCCAATTCCATACGCATCGGCCTTAAGAACAGCCATGACATCAAGTGGGGCCACATGTTTCTGAATTTCTCTGAAATTCGATATTATTTTTTTCTTGTCAATCTCAAGCCAAGCACGCGCATTGAACTCTTTGCCACTATTCATGGTAATCCTATCCTTTACCTCAGCTTCACCTCGAATGGCGTATGCTTTTTAACTTCATTTTAAGGTCAAATTAAACAGTTTTTTGCGTGGAGTAAAAAAGAGGTCCTCGCACTTCAAGAGATTCTTCACTCATCTCGTTTTCCGCATTAAGATGAATTCTCTTTGCTTCGTATTGCTGCGCCTCAACTTCGGAAACATGAATAAAGCTTGTTATGTGTATTTGATCACCCTGTTTGACATATTGGGTTAGAATTCCCGAAATACTGACATCGTTCCCATCATTTGGGTTGCTTTGAACATAGGCATCAAAAGCACGAGCTGATGCTGGATGCCAAATCCGCACTTTCTCATTTTCAAAAAGTTCAGCTTCGTTCATGAGCCATGAAGGAATTCTCAAAAAACAGGAAGCCGTAGAAAGATGAAGAGCGGAAACAGTTGCTCCAAGTATTTCGGTTTTAAGAAGCTCTCGAAATGCTGTCATGGCCAGTATGGTAGCGCGAAATCTTGTCTACGTCACTAACGGCATGAAAACTTTCGCTTTCCACGGGAAATTTGCCCTCTACAACATCCGTAGCATAGTGCTGAACAGCCTCTAATGTTGCCAGGCCAAGTTCTGCGTAGCGGCGTACGAATTTATATTTACTACCAGGATTTAATCCAAGTAAGTCATGCATAACGAGGACTTGCCCATCACAATGTGGACCGGCACCAATTCCTATGGTAGGGATACTGAGTCTCTCGGTAATTTCGGCTGCAAGTTCCATAGGGACACACTCTAAAACGACTGAGAAAGCTCCTGCTGATTCCACAGCAAGCGCATCGTCAATAATTGCCTGAATGGCACCCTCCGTCCCCCTCCCTTGTACCTTAAAACCACCGAATTGATGCACTGACTGAGGTGTCATTCCTATATGCCCCATGACAGGAATACCGGCTGACGTGATCGCCCCAATAGCCTCTCCCACTCTCTTTCCCCCTTCGA
>JAAZON010000460.1 GCA_012797725.1 SAR324 cluster bacterium
ATGTTTTCTTTAATTTAAATTTATATGAGGCAGCTTATGATTGTTATGAAAAAGCTCTCCAGATATCCCCGTCTTATGCTGACGCGTGGTTTGGAAAAGGCGATGCACTGTCACAGCTAAAAAGATACGATGAAGCTCTAGCATGTTTCGACAAATGCATACAACTTGATCCATCAAATGTCGCTGCATGGAATAACAAAGGTGCGACTTTAGTAGTTATGGGGAGATATGAGGATGCATTGTCATGTTATGATGAGGCGATCAAGAGAGCTCCAAATTATGCTATGCCGTGGTCAAACAAAGCAGAAGCCCTCCTGTATCTCGGGATGTATGAGAACGCGCTTAATTGTAGCAAGCAATCTCTGGAACTCAACTCTAATAGCTCCTTTGGCTGGTTAATAAATGGTAAGGCATTAGCGGCTAAAGGAAAGTACTTGGATGCCATCGAGAGTTACAATAAGTCACTAGCGATTGACTCATCTAATGTGGATACTTGGGTTAGCAAAGGCAATGCTCTAAAAATGCTTGGAAGAATTGATGAAGCATTAGAGAATTATAAAAAAGCCACTGAGATCAATTCATCATCAATCGAAGCATGGAGAGAGATGGGCATTGTTCTCGTCACGTTGGGAAAGAACCAAGAAGCTATAGAATGTCTTGATAAGGTGATCGCTCTTAATTCTTCGGATATTATTGCATGGGAGAGTAAAGCAACTGCTCAAAGCAATTCGGGGCAATACGAAAATGCAATACAGAGCTACGAACAACTCATAGGATGGAATTCATCTAATATTCTTGCATGGAAGGGCAAAGCGAATGCCCAGAGTAATTTAGGACAATATGAGAATGCATTAGCAAGTTATGAAAAAGCTCTTGATCTTGATCCATCAGATCCTGTGGCGTTGAAAGGAATGGCTGAAATGCAAAATAAGCTCGGAAGATTCAGTGATGCCCTGGAAAACTTCGAAAAAGCATCTGCATTAGATTCTGCTGACGCAAACATCTGGAAGGGGATGGCTTATGCTCAATTGAACTTAGGCAAATACAAGGATGCACTTGATAGCTACAATAAATCCATTGAAATCAATCCGTATGATGCTGCTACTTGGAACGGTAAGGGCATGACATTATATTCCCTTGGCAAGTATGAAGATGCGCTGGATTGTTACAATAAGTCCGTAGCCGCTGACGCATCAAATGGGGAAGTATGGAACAATAGAGGCGTCCTCCTTTTGGCAATGGGCAACTATGAAATGGCACTTGAAAGTTACGACAGATCGCTAAAGATGAATCCCGAAGACAAGACGGCATTGAATGGAAAAGCAAATGCCTTAATGAGTCTCGGAAGATATGAAGAAGCTCTAGAGTATATCTCAAGCGTTTTGAATAACGATCCAGAGGATGCTGCCACATGGAATAGCAAAGGCATAATCCTGGAAAAGCTAGGTAGAAAAAGCGAAGCCATTGCCGCATTTGCTGAAGCGAAAAAATTAGGATATATCAGTTGATGGGGTGGATATATGAGATATTCGTATCTGCCCGTCATAATTTTTTTGCTTGTCGCTTTTGCAGATGCTGCCCAACTTGAAGGACCTGATGTTAAGCTGCAAGAGCACCAAGCAAATGTTTCTGCTATTCGGCAAACTGTGCAAAATGAGCAAGTTCCTGCCCAAAAATTTGCTGATAATACGCTTCAATCTCAAAACAATTTGTCTTCGACTTTGGATGTTGAAGTTACCAGCGACGTTTATTCGGAGAAGGACCGGCATGTGCTCTATTGTCCCAGGGGCAACTATATGGTTGTAAGAAACAGGATCTATCTTACAGGGGTGGATCTGGATAAAGTGCAGAAGGTAGAATACCTATTGCATCCAACTTTCTCAAATCCCGTTGCTGTATCCGAAGATCCCACCAATGATTTCGAGGTTTGGATTTGGGCCTGGGGAGGATTTCCCATAACAGCAACAATTACCACTAAGACAGGTCAAATCTTCGAGAAGAACTATGATTTCTCCTTCAAGACTAAGTTTGAAGAGGCTCAGAGCAAGAGAATACCTCAAATGATGGAATGTAATGACGTTCAATAGCAGCGCGCAGATACATTTGGGCTTGAGATACGGCTAGGCTTGTTTTCGCCGACTCAATTTTGACCCCCTTTATAAGGAAACGCCGATTCGTTTTTGACCCCCCTAAAAAGGAAAGCCTACTCTCTCCAAACTGAACTCGATAGGAGGCGCCTGAACCGACAGGTCAGGTCGTTACGACATGCTGGGTTTCCCACAAAGAAGCGGTTCGAAGACCTGGTGGTCGATAGCCTTCCGAAAGGTATCGTGTCTCGTTTCGTACGGCGGCAGGGCTCGTCAATGAGCTAGAAACGAGAGCTAGCTATCTATTTATATCAAGCAGTTCTCCTGATCAGCGATACGAGACTATGAGTACGATCATTACGTCGAACCTGGGATTTGACGGCAGCGATTCTAGACAGGATGCTTGCTTTAAACAGGGGTCAAAATCGGATCGGCGCAAGGGGGCAAATTTGGACCGGCGAAAACAAGGTGAGTCTTTCGCCGCCTCCAGCACCTTTTGCAGTCGAAACCTCTTCGTCTGGGACTCGTCTGCCGTCATCTTCGCAAGGTCCTAGGCCAAAACATTTTTCGTTAGATCTGCCTAATCAGAAATCAGAAAAGATTATCTGAGGAGTTAAAAACTATGAAATCAACCCCGGTCATCAAATGTCTACTGGCGGTGCTGATAGTTTCTGTCTCTTTGGGAATATCATCTGCCAGCGTCCAGGAGTTCGAATCCAGTATTGGGACAATTAAAATTGATATTCCATATGCTGTTGAGCTTGGAGATATGTCGGGTAATGATTCATTGCAATTGGTCGAGCCAGGGACAACGAAGCCTATAATCAGTATTAATCTATGGGATTCTGCTATGTATAAACAGCTATATCCGACATTTCAGGAGTTCGCGGAGAGTTTCGTCGGCACAGGTCATGAGTTCGAGGAGATGACCACCGATGAAGGCAAGCCCATGCTATTCAGCGTCATTCAAGAGGGAACGGACAGAGAGGGAGATCCGATTTACGTATTCCGCGGGTATATCGACGATTCAGAGCAAAACGGGAAGTATGTAGTAATTCATGCGCCCAGCAGGGCAGTTTATCAAGGAAAAGTCATAGCCACATACACCAAGGAACAGTTTGCCGCAATCTGCAAATCCTTTGCGGTTGAATAAGTTCACAGAGAGGATATTTGAATGGAGAATATCACGAAGACAGGTTTAGTCTTAGCCGC
>JAAZON010000461.1 GCA_012797725.1 SAR324 cluster bacterium
CTTTGCTTCTATTGGGGGCCTTCGCAAAGGCAAGTTAGAATTCGTGGTTATGTAGAATTAGTGGACGATGAAAGTGCCAATCAATACTTCGCGTCTAGGCCAAGACAAAGTCAAATCGGCGCTTGGGCCTCTGAGCAAAGCAAGGTACTTGGAAGCAGGGCCATCCTTGATAAAAGAGTCGAGGATTTCTCTAAGCGTTTCTCTGGCGTGGAAGTCCCAAGACCTTCTCACTGGAGCGGATTCAGGTTAACGCCATTTGAATACGAATTTTGGCAACTTCGTTTGAATCGACTGCACGATCGCTTTCTCTATACTAAAATGGAGGACGGAAGCTGGAAGGTGCAGAGGCTTTACCCGTAAATAGGGAAGATCTGAAGTCCTCTGATGCCCCAGTATAAATATTTAGCTTAAGAAGAAGGTGTTTAAGTCTTTTGATTTTTCAAAGTTGCTTGCAATTATTCCTAAAAGCACGAGCAAAGCTATATGCACGTTAATAGTGACGGGAATGTTCGTTAGGCTGTTGGTGCAGCTTGGTAGTATTCCAGTTCTTTGGCCTGACTCTATTAACTATCTTCAAACAGCGGACTCAATTCTTAATTTTGGTTGGATAGGGAAACATCATTTCTATTTTACTCCGCTTTATCCCGCCTTTCTCTCTATATTTTTATCTTTTGTGCCAATCGACTATGCCTCAGAGCTGATAGTGGTTGTCCAGCATATTATGGGCTTGATCCTGGTTTGTATTTTCTATTTAATTGCTCGGCACTTTCTTGAGGCAAGGGCTGCCTTCTTGGCGGCACTGATGCTTAATTTCAACGTTTTGCTTCTCTATTATGAGAATGTAATACAAACAGAAATTTTATTTGTTTTTTTGCTTATCATCACTCTGTTTTTTTCGATACATACAAATAAAGGACAACCTCTTTGGAGGTTCTTTGTAATTGGAATTTTAATTGGGACACTATGTCTCTGCCGTCCAATTGCTCAATTCTTGCCTATAGTCTTTGGCATACATGCCGCGCTTACGTCAAAAACTCAAGCTCAAAGGCTTCTGCGAGTAACCGCTGTTTTAGGGGGCTTCTCATTGCTTCTGAGTCCTTGGATTATATTTCAATGGCAGGTCTTTGGTACTCCCACGATCAGTCTTGGAAAAGGTCTTAATCTTTTTCTAAGAGTCTACGAGGTGGATAAAATTCCAATTAAGGAAGATACACGCTTTAGAAGGCTTAAGAAGATTTATGAGGAGACACGAGCTCAGTCGAATAAAAGATATGTCTATTTTGAGGTTCGGAACAAAATCGCAAGAGACCTAAACAAAAGAGCAGCAGCAGTGGATGATTTGATGTTTCGGTTTGCACTGGAGGGACTTTTTGCCTATCCAAAGCGTTTTGCCCTAAAAACGGTGAAACAGATTGGCGCCTACTTTTTTGGTCCGAGAGAGAGCATTCGCTTTTGTAAGAGTGGTAAGAGAGAATTTCTCTGCAGCCAAAGGGGGCCGGCATTGTTTCATTGGGCTTTCTTCAAGCAAGGCACAGAAAGAAGCATTGGTGCTCAGAACTTTTTACAATTCTTCTTCAGCTATTTTTCTTTTCCTTCTTACATGATCTCAATCCTTGCCCTGCTTGGGATTGTATCAGTAATGTGGAAAGGCCGTGTGAATGTGGATTATTTTCTTCTACTAATGATTATCGGGTATTTTGCCTTAGTATCATGTCTTCTGAATGTCCCCCAAGACCGTTACCGCCTTCCAATAGATCCTATTCTCATACTATTTGGAGTAGAAGGTGTTTTATTGTTGTTGCAGAGAGTTTTAAAGCTCGGCAGAATAAGGCAAGTAGATCTTAAGGCTTGAAGCCAGCGTTTTATTTCAGTCAAGACAAGAGGGGAAGCTAATGGGCGCACAATTTCTTATGGGCTTTTCTTTAATATTTCTTCTGTTCCAATCACCAAGTTTTGCGGAGATCTATAATTGCAATGGTACTTGGACAAACAAGCCCTGTGAAGGGGAGGTCTCAAAGACTCTCCCTGAGACAGATCGTACCCCGGATTTGCAGGCGGAAGCAGCTGGAAAAAAGATGGGATTGGTGGGAGCGCTGGAACTTCGAGTACAAAGTGCGAGACGAAGTCATGGCGTTGAACTAGATATTAGCGGGATAGCTGAGACTTGCAGAAATAATAATACAAGTTACGAAGAATGTATGACTTTGGTAAATAACGCCGATGATAGATTGGAGGCACGCTTGCACCAGGCCAAGCTTTTAAAGGAGCAGGAAAAAACAAATAAATTGATTGCTGAATCTAAGAAA
>JAAZON010000462.1 GCA_012797725.1 SAR324 cluster bacterium
AAAAAGGCTTTAACAGAGGCCAAGAAAGTATTGAGATTAAAACCTTCGGGGAAGGATATTGAAGTATTCTTAAGCTCCCCTCAACTGCACTCAATAACCGATGGAATAGTCGATCCAGAAGAAGCTATTCAACGAATAAATTCGGCAAGCATTGCTTTTGGCAGTGATTCTTTGCTTACAAACATAAGCACTCTACTCAGCGAGCAAAAATATAATTCCTTACGCGTTTTTAGTGACAAAACAATTGAACATAATAATAGCCGTCTTCAAGTGGAAAAGATCCGTGGCGAGGCTTCCGCTCAAAACATTGCTATCAGCTCAATTGCAATTCGTAAGCCCGAAAATGCCAAAGGACGTCAAATTCTTGAGGTGGGCCTTAGTTCCTTTGCAAAGGAACCTGTAGATTTAAGAATATCCGCGCTTCCTTACAGGCTAAATGAAGATGAACTACTTCCCCTGTCAAATTTGGAGTTAACAACCGAGTTGGAGCCTTTTAGCAGTAAATTAGTGCAGCTTCAGCCCCTAGCAGAAAATGCCACGGCATTTAGAGCAGCTTTAAGTATAATTAACACCAAAGATCCAAGGCTCAATAACGCAATTTTGGAAGATGATGTTGCCTGGATTGTACTAGCGCAAAGCTCCCAAATTCTTGCGGTAGTATCGAATGGAGCACCTCAGCTTTTAAATCTTGGTGGAATTCCTTCCTTCAAGGTACAGAATATTAGTCCCCTTGACTTCGATAAAACTCTTAATGAGTTAGGCCCAAAAAGCATCGTACTTTTCTACCGGTATGTCCCCGACTCGCTCCCAAATAGGAATTCATTCTTTGTGCTTCCACCACCGAGAAATAAACTTTTCCCTGTGCAAGACAAAGTGGAGCGGGTAACTTTGAGCACTTGGAGCAACTCACATCCACTTTTAAGTTATATAAATATGTCTCTATTCCAATTCAATGAAGCCTATCCTATTGAAGCTTTGCCTTGGACATCACCTATAATAAACAGCACCTCAGGCCCAATTCTCATTGCTGGGGAAACAAATGGTTATAGATACGTCGCTTCTGGATTTGAAATCTTTCCTTATGAAGGAGGAAAATCTCTGTCATCGAGCATACTTTTGCTCAATATCCTAAAATGGCTTAGCAATTCTGCGCTTGAAAATGGTTTTCAAAAGACAAATAGCATACTTCAAACAGAAAAGAATCTGATTGAAGCAGCCTATATAAGTACAGTTCCCGGTATTAATCCACCCGAAACTTTAGAATTACCTCGACCATTACTTCCCTTCCCTGGAATTGTCATAAATACATTTGACGATCAGACTGTCGGATTAACTGCAGTGAATTTTTTCGATGATGAAGAATCAAATTTGTTCTTTTCAAAGAATTTTATACTCAAGGAAAGTACCTCGACGACTGTTAACGAGCTTCGCTCTACATCACAGTTGCAACGCCCAATACTCTTTATTTCGCTTCTGCTACTAGTCATTGACATGGTACTGCAGTTTCGTTCAAAACTACTGGGAGTTGCCCGATGATCAAACTGGCACTCGGAAATACTTATTTTTTAATTTTTTGGTTCATTCCTGCTATACTCCTTCTGCTGTTATTAAGCCGTGCAAAACGGGCCTCCCGCGTTGAACTTATACTGCGCTTTCTCGTTGTTACTTCACTACTCTTTGCTTTGTTTGGACCTTATGTTGAAAAAAAGCTTCCCTTCTCAAGAGCAACTTTAATGGTTGACATATCAGATAGTATGGATGACGCTCTCTCAGAAGAATTGCTTGAACGCATCCGTGCCTGGCAAAAAAACAATCTTGAAATCGACATTCTTCCCTTTGCAGCAAAGGCCGGAGAGCTTTACCCAATAACGTCGGAAATTCCTTCGTTTAAAAAGTTAAAATCACAGGGAGCCTTATTAAACATCGGAGAGACAAATATAGAGAATGCCTTCAAGAATTCAGCTATCCATCAGGGGATGAATATTTTGTTCTTGTCCGATGGATTTGAGACCAAGGGAAATATTCATTCATATCTACAAGAGCTGCGAAATAAAGATATAAGGATCTTCCCAATTTTTCCCAAACAAATGAGTAAATTATCCAAACAGATGCATATTTCCCAATTAACCGCACCTTTGATTGCTCCATTGAACCAGTCCGTTGAAATACGTGTTGCTATTTCTAATCCTTCGGAAAACACTGAATCTGGGAGTCTGGAGATTAAGCATGACAATCAACTTGTCCTACTTAGCAACATAGAGCTTGCAGCTTGAACTGAGGCTGTATACACAGCACAGAGTGATCCCACCAAAGACGGTATTAGAGAAGTAACTGCAACCTTCAAACCCTCTAATCCCTCACTAGCTTCGAACACAAGGACAATTTACCTAACTGGGGAAACAAAAGAGAAAGTACTTTTATTAAGTGGGTCTTTTGAAGATGCTCGCTTTCTTGTGCCAGTACTTAGCGATGAAGCTTATCAATTAAAATCAACATTCGAGCCAGAATCCTCTTTATTTGAGGACCTTAATTCTTATGCTGCTGTTATTTTTAATAATATTTCAAAGACTCAAATACCTCCTGACAGTCTAAGTAAGATTTCTTCTTATGTAAGGAGGGGTGGTGCTTTTGTCATGGTAGGCGGCGAGCGGAGCTTTGGACTTGGTGAATACAGAGATAGCCCTATAGAAGAAATCCTGCCAGTGCGACTGCTACCTCCCCAGTCAAAGCAGAAGCGCCTAACAATCGCTGTAGAGCTAGTTATTGATAAGTCTAAAAGCATGGTGGAAGATCAAAGGCTTGAATTCGTAAAAGACGCCGCACGTGAAGTAATTAGAAATCTTAAAGATGACGATCTCGTAGGGATCACAGCCTTTGATACTATGCCATTTATTGCGGTACCACTTGGCGCAGTGGGGCAGATCAAGCAAATGGCAATGGATCGAATCAGTATCTTATTTCCCACCGGGAAGACCAATCTACTCCCTGCCATGGCACAAGCCCGCCAGGCACTTGAAAATGCTCAGAGTGGGCGAAAGCATATGATCATATTAACAGATGGAGATCTCCCTGATTCCGGTCCTCATTATACCGAGCTAGTTCGCCAAATGCGCTTCTCAGGTATTACCGTTTCTACTGTACTCATAGGCACAGAATTCGATAGAACCCTACGCCAAATGGCAGATGTCGGCGGTGGAGCCTTTTATAACACTAGAGATCCTCAAGCATTGCCAAAGATATTTCTAAGAGACATAAAGGTGCGCTCTGGTGAAGAAACAATGAAAGAGCAACAAGAATTCGAAGTTCGAAAGGGCCCTGGCTCGTTGGAAAGCACTTCTCTTAGATCCTTCCCATCACTTTACGGATTTGTTCAAACGCAGATTAAAGAAAACGCAAACTTAGAGCTTGTTATTCGTTCAAGCACAGATTCTCAAACTTACCCACTCCTAAGCTCCTGGAATGTGGATAAAGGAAAAGTCATTGCTTTCACTTCAGACGCAAATGGAAGGTGGTCAAGAGAGTGGATTGGATGGCCAAATTTCAGAAAATTCTGGGACGATTTGCTAAGCTCTGCCCGGCCTAGCCTCAAAGAACATACGGAAAGCATAAAGTTCGACTTGCGCTATTATCTTGAGGGAGCTTCTCTTGTTCTTGACCTTACGTTCATCAGCCCTATGCAAGGCAAAAAATTAAACTCAGAGTTAATATTGCCCGACACATCAAAAAGAAATCTTGAATTTCAAAACATCGCAAAGAACCGCTTCAGATCGGAGCTTCGCGATCCCCTTCCAGGAAAATATGAATTCACTGGGAATATTGGCGACAAGAAACTTACACCCATAGCCTTTAATTTGTCAGGTGAATTATTTGGAGAAAAGAAAGAGCGAAGATTCAATATTCCTCTCTTGGAAGAGCTAGCAAGTATAAATGGCGCTAAAACAAATCCAGAGTACTCAGAAATCTTGGCAAAACAAAGCGAAAAGATAGAAAAACTTGATCTTAGTACTCACTTGATTCTTCTGGCATTCTTATTATTAATGCTGGAAATTGCATCAAGAGAGCTCTTACAAAAAACTCAAAAATCCAAAACGCGCCGTGCTTCACCGCTTACTCCACGCGGAATTCGGCAACTGCTGCATCCATTTACCAAGAACCGTTCTATTTAGTTGAAATTGCAACCCAACGCCGAACATAAGAAGTATAACACCAATTTCGGCGAGTTGTTGAGCCAGCTTCGCGTTCCAGACGAAACCGAGAGTATGCGGGCCGATTATAATGCCAGCACATAGGTATCCAACTATTGGTCAGAGCCCCAATCAGTGAGTGGCAAGACTAAGTGCCCATGCTGAAAAAGCCGAAGCTATGCTTATTATCAGCAATAAGTCATGCATGAGCTTCTCCTGCGGTTATACCTTTGACCCTGTGGGCCAGATGCCTAACATTTAGTTATCAAACAGGTCTAAGCTGCATCCTCTACCATCAAACCTGGATCTACTTCTATCTTCGCAGCGGCTTTTAAGCGGTTTATTAGGGATTGGAGCAGGATTTCTCCATTTTCAACACTTACTTCTTCCTGCTTTTGTGAAACTTTCTTTTGCATCTCTTCGATCTTTGGTTTATTTATCTCCCTTATTTGAAACACATAATATTTTCCTTGCACACTCATTACATCTTTTAAGAGTCCTGGCTGACCCGCTGAAAAGATGGCTGAGTGCACAACATCATCGACAAAAGGAAGCTCTCTAGCTAGACCCGCCTGTAAATTTTCTTTACTTTCAGATTTTAGGCCTAGTTTCTGTGCTGCTTTTTCAAGATTCTTGTCTGAGGACTTTTCGAGATTATCCAAGAACTCCTTTGAAGCGCTTTCAGCCAAGCGGTTTGCTTCTTTCTTTTTCACGTCTTCTATAACCAGACTTCGAACTTCTTGAAAGGGAGGCGTCTCAACTTCTTTGAAGTCGACTATATGAACCAATATGGATTTATCACCCATCTCAACTACCTGCCTTTCTTCTCCTGGCATTTCAAAAATTTTGCGAGTAAGTCCAGAAACCGCTGTGTCTGGATCTTTTTCTTTTGCTAATAGACCACCGGAAGGATTTACGGTTAGCTTATTCTCTGATGCAAACTCTCTGAGACTTTTGCCTGATTTGATCCATTCAGACAAATACTTGTGTGCTTGTTCGGAGGCGTAAGTCGGGGCTTCTCGTTTGCGAATTTCATCTTCTATCTCTTTTCTCACACTATCCAGAGGCTTTGCCGATTTTTCCTTATATTCTTCCACTTCAACAACCAAAAATGCTTCTGGAGTCTCAACAAGCTCTGCTATGCCAGGGCCTTTTAGTGCAAAGACTGCATTGTCAAAGCTTTTTGACATAACACCTCTTTTTATCCATCCCATTTCACCACCAATCAATTTGGTCGCAGCATTATCAGAGTACTCCGTGACTAATTTTACAAAATCCTCTCCGTCCTTCGCTCGAATCAGCGCTTTTTCTGCTTTTTCTTTGGCTGCATCCAAGGCTGCGTCGTTCGATTCATTTTTCTGCTCTTTCCCCTTCGGTTTAGTAACCTGAATCGCTCTCACTTTCACCTCATCCGGTAGCTCATATTTTGATATATTCTCGGTATAAACTCCCTCAACATCCTCCGGGAATATTTCAATTGAACTCTCAAAATCCCTTGCATTAAATACAACATAATCATAAGCAACTCGTTCTGGAGCTTCATACTTCAAAGAATTCTCATCATAATAAGCTTGTAGGGTCTCCTCCTTTGGAGTATCGACCTTGGCTATATAATTATTTGGATCGAACGTCACAAAAGAAACCGTATATTTTGTTTCCTCTCGCTCCAGGACTGATAATGCCTCAAGTTTAGACGCTACAGAGGCATCTCGAAGCATTCCGGTCAACTGCTGGCGGGCAAGATCTCTCTTAAGGTTCCCCATAAACTCTTCAGGAGAAAGTCTTTGATCTCTTAAATATCGTCCGAAACTATCCTGATCCACTCCACCGGGGAAGACTTGTGTTCTTAAAAGCATGTCTAACTCACCTGCTCCCGCATTAAAGCCAAGTCTTTTTATTTCCTGATCTATTAAGGTATTCGCTATTATCTGATCAACTACGAGCTGATTGACATTAAGTTTAAGCATTTCCATGAACTGCTCATAATTAGACCCGAAACGCTTGCGATAAAAATCTTCAAGTTCTCTTCGCTGGCGGTGTACTTCTTCGTAAGGAATTACAACATCATTGATTGTAATTGCACCACGCTCCCGGGGGCCGCCACCCATGAATCTACCTAAACCAAATCCACCCATTGCAAGCGCAGCAGTAGCAATAACCAATACACCAAAAACTGTTCTTTGGTATTTTCTAAGAATTTTAATCATAACTATTTTCCTGTCTTATTCCTTTTCGGGAATATCCAAAAATCTTCTGACCATCTTCAGTGCTTTCCACAAAACGCCAGGGTATTTGATCCTTTAAAGCTTCCAACAATTTCAAACAATCCGGAAGCATATCTTCGGTTGTGACAACGCAAACTCTTGAGCGTCTTATATCGATAGTCCTTACAATACCTATTGCCTCATGCAACTCAAAGAAGGCTTGAAACAAAACCACTTTCGAGCCTGGGACTTCAATATGAAGCACTACGGCATATTCATCAAGTTTTTCACATCCTTCCTTCATGCCGTCTTCTCTCAACTTCGCTTTGTATTAACTGATTAACCTTTTTGGGGTTCGCTGAACCACCCGTCAATTTCATAACTTGGCCGACGAAAAAACCTAAAAGACGATCATTTCCTTTCACGAAGTCTTGCGCCTGTTGAACATTCTCCTCAAACGCCCTTGTTACTGCTTTTTGTATGAGTTCATCGTCATCTAACTGTTTCAAGCCTTTTGAGTTTACAATAATCTCAGGGGACTGTCCTGTCTCAAACATCTCCTGGAAGACGCTTTTTGCAATTTTTCCGTTAATAACATCTTCCTCTATAATACGCACCAGTTTACCGAGACACTTAGCAGATACCGGGGATTTATCAATATCTAGACCTGACTTCCTTAACGCTCCAAATAATTCTGTTGTCATCCAATTGCAGGCCGCTTTGGGATTACCACAAACCTTCTGAACTTCTTCGAAATACTCAACAGTTAAACGCTCAGCCGTTAAAACGCCTGCATCATAGTCATTCAATCCATATTTACTTACCAGTTCGGCCCTTTTCTCCATTGGAAGCTTTGGCATCTTGGCTGCAACTGCAGCAATCCAGCTTTCTTCTATACAAAGCGGTGGCAAATCCGGATCGGGAAAGTAGCGGTAATCTGCCGATTCTTCTTTTCCGCGCATTGTATGGGTTGCACCAGTATCCGGATCGTAAAGTCTGGTTTCTAGTATTACCTCTTTAGAACTTTTCAAGACAGCGGTCTGTCGGGCTATTTCGTATGAAATAGCCCGTTCAACATGTTTAAATGAGTTCATGTTTTTAATTTCTGTCCGCACGCCAAATTTCAGCGAGCCAACTGGACGAAGTGAAATATTGGCATCGCATCGAAGACTCCCTTCTTCCATGTTGCCATCGCTGATACCCAACCATCTGACAATTTGTCTTAATGCTCTAAGATAGGCACCAGCTTCTTCTGGTGTACTAATATCAGGTTCTGATACAATCTCCAAAAGGGGAACGCCTGCTCGATTTAAATCAACTAAAGAGCTGTGGGTCTTGGTGTCGTGTATATTTTTCCCTGCATCTTCTTCCATGTGAATACGGGTAATTCCAATTACACGTGTTCCACCATTAACCTCAATAGTAATACTGCCTTTTTCACATATTGGTTCTTCAAATTGGGAGATTTGATAGCCCTTAGGAAGATCGGGGTAAAAATAATGCTTCCTTGCAAAACAATTTTCTCTTCGAATTTCACAACCAAGCGCAAGACCCAACATGATGGCACTTTCAACAGCTTTCACATTGGCTACAGGGAGTGCTCCTGGAAGAGCAAGGGTATAGGGATCTATATGTTCGTTTGGCTCAGCACCAAAAATAGCCGAGGAGCTACAAAACATCTTGGAGGCAGTCGACAATTGGACATGCACTTCAAGGCCTATGACTGATTCAAATTCCATTATCCTATTACCTCAAAGAACTGGCAGTTTTTTATGCCATTCTGTAGCCCTTTCATATTCAGCAGCAACTTGAAAGAGAATTGACTCATCAAAGGGCTTACACACAAGCTGCAGCCCGATAGGGAGTCCTTTACCATCAAAACCACAAGGGACACTCATACCGGCAACTCCAGCCAAGTTTATTGCACCAGTAAAGACGTCGCACAAATAAAGTTGAAGCGGATCGTCCATTTTATCTCCTAATTTGAAGGCTGTTGTAGGAGATACAGGACAAGCAATAACATCACATTCACGCTCAAATGCTTCTCTGAAATCCTTCGCTACCAATGCACGAACCTTCTGAGCCTTGCGATAATATGCATCATAATAACCAGATGAAAGCACGTAGGTTCCTATCATTATGCGTCTTTGCACCTCTTCCCCAAAGCCCTCGGAACGGGAACGGCAGTACAGATCCATCAAATCTGTGGGTTGTGCAGCCCGGTAGCCATAACGCACACCGTCATATCGAGCTAAATTAGATGATGCCTCGGCAGGCACCAGAATATAATAACAAGGGATTACAGCATCAGTATGGGGAAGTGAAATTTCGACAATAATAGCTCCCAAGTCTTGCAGTTTTTCAATGGCACTCATTACTGCACTTCTAACTTCAGCATCGACACCTTCTCTAAAGTATTCTTTTGGAATTCCGATTCGAAGTCCTTTAATCCCTTTGTTTAATACTGTTGTATAATCTGGAACTTCAAGCTTCATTGATGTCGAGTCATTTGAGTCCCAGCCTGCAATTGTCTTTGTGAGAACCGCACAATCTTTAGTGGACCTTGCAAAGGCTCCAACTTGATCAAATGAAGATGCATAGGCTATCACACCATAACGGCTTACTCTTCCGTAAGTTGGGCGAAGTCCAACCACCCCACAAAAGGAAGCTGGTTGCCTAATAGACCCACCAGTATCTGTTCCTAAGGCGACAGGACTTAAACATGCAGCAACTGCAACAGCAGAACCCCCACTTGAGCCACCTGATACTCTGGTCTTATCCCAAGGATTTAAACA
>JAAZON010000463.1 GCA_012797725.1 SAR324 cluster bacterium
CAGAATACGATAGACCCGAAGTATAGCCTATTTGATCCAGACGCGGGGCAAGTTCTCTCAAGATCTCTTCTGCTGATGTTCGGGAGAGATCTAAAGAGGGCGCTTCCCATTTCTGCAAAGAATTGACTTCCTCGACCGTATAGATGCCGTCAAGCCTTCTTACTGTTGTATCCACGAAATCAATTAAAGGTCTCGGGAGTTCTGGATTATAGGGAACATCCAGGTGGCCCCAGCGCTCTTGTGAAATTAATGGCTCAGGCATGTACAAGCTCCTTTTTTCCTTCGTCGAGAAAAAAATACCACAACTAAGAATCTTAAGATAATTTCATCGCTCTTAGAATATTAGCCAAGTCCTTTCCTCAACAGAAAACTGCATCACAGCTTTTGAATACTAGCACATCGCTAATAACTTGATAAAACTAGCCTTTCTGAATCTAATGACCCTGATGCTTGTTCTTTTACTCAGGTGATACAACTTGAAACAATATAGTTCGCTCGCAGCTAAATACTTTTTTGTTTTGCCATGTTATATTTTTCTTGATTCTTCGTGCATTCCATGAAATGCTCACAAACAAAATATGTTTTAATTGAGAGCTCCCTTTGTAAAAAGTGAAAGCTTCTTTTTGATAGGTTTTTCCCAAAAAAATTTAACCAAAAAGGAGAACCTATGAAACTGACTTGCAAGGCTCAAGAAACGCTGGGGCTATGCCTAAAGGCCTTTCTGCTCCTGTGCGCTACCGCTTTTTTTGCTCTTTTCATATTTGAGGGCCGTCAAATTGCTTCCGCTGCAGGAGACGTAGGTGAAGCAAACGAGGGCGATGGATATGGCGGATACGGACAGATGTGTACATACACCCCCCCATCCCAGCATCGTTGCGATCAAGAAGATGTAAAAATCTGCGAGTGTAACAAAAGTAAACTTCGTGTACGACTAGATCAGATACGGGACAGAATATCGGAGGTAGATTCGCTGCTCATTTCAAAACGTGCGGAATATGATTCGTGGTCTCAGCTCTACGTACAGCAGAGCAAGGCGTATGATGAGTTCATAAACATCAACCCCGTGGTTGCGACAGGTAAATCGATAATTCTTTTCGGGGCTGCAGTATACCTACCCGCCTCGAAGGTCGTAAAGGAAATCAAGGCATTGCGCCCAATTTTTGAATTCAAGTGCCTTCTTAACCCTCGAGATAAAGCCTGCGTTATTGCAGGCCATATCTGGGATAAAGTGAAAACATTTGCTGCAAGTGGTCAAGCAAGGGGAGAGTTCTTAAAAGGCTCAGTCAAGGATGGATTAACAGTGTGCGGATCAACGGCAGTGGCATTCTATTTCGGAGATGAACTTCAACGATGCTTAAACATTGATGAGGCGTTGAAGGAAATACAGACAAATTTGGACATAACATACAGCCGGCAACTATCCCTCAGCGCTGAACTTAAAGAGCTACGACGTAGGAAAAACGCACTTCTTTCGGAAGCAGCAGCAATACGGAAGCAGCTCCTAGTCGCCTGCTGCCCAGTGAGCCAAGATGGCGGGTATGGTTACACAGCATAATACGTTAACAGATGGC
>JAAZON010000464.1 GCA_012797725.1 SAR324 cluster bacterium
AAAGAAGATTGCAGAATATTATTAACTCGCTTTGCCAAATTGGAATCAGTGAAATAACTGTCTATGGCGTTATTTCGAGTGACGGGATAACAAATTCTGCAAACGTGATTTCACCAGCATCATTAAGCCTGAGTAGTGCAATGAAAAATTTGCAAGGCACTGAAGCTGAGCGTTTAATAGTAATTAATGCGGGTATTGATATAGCATCAAATGAGATTGCAGCAATTAGCAATAATCTTCTAAGCTTATCTACAGGCCTCTGCTTTGCTTGCAGCGATTCTCAGTCTGGTAGATTAGATATAACTGAGCTTTCTACTGAAAATATTGTCGAAGCAATTGCTAAGGATAATATAAATCCTGCGGGAATTATTTCAATACCATTCTCCATTTTGAAAGCTTTGCCAGATAATCAATCAATTAAGCCTGAAGCTTTAAGCATCTATTGCGCGATCTCTGCTCTTGCAATCGGAGAAGAAATAACAATGCTTTCTTCTAGCTCATCTGATTTTGAGCCAATCACACCAAAAAGGATTTTATCTGCCTCTGACATGGCTAAGTTAATTCGCTTTGCCATCAGTGAATTCAACATAGAAGATCTATTTCCAAATTATGCATGGGTGGAGCATGAAGAGGAAAGCCTTTCTCTGTGTTACCATACACTTGCTGCTATATTTATAAAGATTGGGGATTGGGAAGGTGCAACAGAGTGTTTAAATATTAGCGAACAGTTTGAAGATAGTCCCCGGCTACTTGCATTAAGAGGAATTGTAGCCTCAAAGCAGGGAAGAACTCTCGAAGCAGTTGCTAACATGGTCTCAAGTCTCCAACAATATGAATCTCGTAAGAAGAACGATGGAGAGCATTATTTAAGTTTCAACCCGTCTAGCCTTGAAGATATCAATGTTGATTTGAAGGATGGTCTGGATGCCTTGAATCAGCGAGACAACTCAAAGGCTTTTGAATGCTTTTCAAATGCGATATTCAACTTTGATACGTTCTATCGAGATTTAGGAATTTGCTGATTCTAAATAGAGGCAGATCCAGTTAGTTAACAAGGTACTTCAATTTGGCTTATGGCTGCTATGCTTTTTTTGTTCTTCTAATATGCTTTGTAACACCTATCATTTCAATTAGAGCGGAAGTAGCCTCAGCACCTTTGTTCCCAGCTTTTGAACCAGAACGTTCTATGGCTTGATCAATAGTATCAGTGGTAATGACTCCAAAACTAATAGGAACTTTTGTTGAGAGGGATGCTTGTGCGATTCCTTTGGCACACTCGGCTGCAACAAGTTCATAATGATCAGTCGATCCTCGAATGACAGCTCCTAATGCCACGATTCCATCAAATTTGCCAGTTAAGGCAAGTTCTTGGCATGCAAAGGGAATTTCAAAGCTTCCCGGTACGCGAACCAGAGTGATATCTTCTGCTTTCCCACCATGTCGCACAAAACAATCCTGAGCTCCACCTATTAAGTGTTCCACCATAAAATCATTAAATCGTGCAGCAACTAATCCTATCTTATACCCTTGAGCGTTGAGCATTCCCTCGATTTGTTTCATAAACCCCTCCAATGATTTCAAAAATTGTACTCCGCTAAGCCCATCAAAGCAACTTTTGAGAAATCTTCGCGTATTGATACGGCCAGAGGCACAAAAAATATTAGTAATATCTTAACTGTGAATATTTGAATTTATTGCTTCCTGTACATAACGCGCCAACATGTCGACTTCAAGATTTGCTTTTTGCCCAACTTCAATATTAGAAAGTGTTGTTACGGAAAGCGTGTGAGGTATTGCATAAATCGAAAAACTTGTCTTTGCTACTTCGCCAATGGTTAATGACACTCCAGATATCGAAACTGAGCCCTTGGGGGTAAGGTACTTCCTCATATCAATAGGCACACGCCATTCAAGGCGTAAAGATTCTCCATCTTGGCGTCTTGCAATCAAAGGAATAACGCAATCAACATGACCAAAGACGAGGTGTCCGTGAATGCGACTTCCGAGAATCAATGAACGTTCCAGATTCACCCTATCTCCAGGCTTGAGGCTGCCTAATGTGGAGCGACGCAAGGTCTCGGAGGATGCATCAAAACAGAGAACCCCAACCTCTTTTTTTGTCACTGTAAGACAAACGCCATCAATACAAATGGAGTCTCCAATCTTGGTGTCATTATGATCCAGTACTGACTCGATGTAGATGTTCTTCAATGCCGAGCCTCCTTCAATACGTCGGACTATCGCTGATTCTTCCACAATTCCAGAAAACATTTTTTCTATTCTATTTCCGTTTTTTTGGCTATTTGCTTCGCTCCCATTCGGCGCCCAGTAGCATCGAGTGCTTTTAGAGCTTCAACAAAATGGTGTACATCTGAAAACTCACGGTACACTGATGCAAAACGTATATATGCGACTTTATCTAGATCTTTAAGAGCTTCCATAACGAAATCACCAATTCTAAGGCTTGAGATTTCCTTTTCACAAAGTTCTGCTATCAATTTCTCAATACCTTCTACCGTCTCGTCTATTGTCTCAATGCTCAAGGGCCGTTTCATGCAAGCCCGTAAGATACCTGTTTTGATTTTCTCACGATCAAAGGGTTCTCTTCGACCGTCTTTCTTTATGACTAGCGGAAGCGCCAGTTCTATACGCTCGTAAGTCGTAAATCTAATACCACATTTCTGGCACTCTCGCCTGCGGCGTATGGTTTGGCCATCGCTTCTGGAGTCGATAACCGACAGTTCATCAGAATTACATTTTGTGCAACGCATATACGTGCATTATACAAGCCTATGCCGATAAATCGGGAAACCTGAAGCCAGGCTTCTTACATCATCAGCAAGGGATTTTAGTTTAACCGGGTTGTCCTTGTTTTGCAGTGCATCACAGATCAAACCAGCGATTATTTTCATCTCCTTTAATCCCATTCCTCGAGTTGTGATAGCAGGAGTACCAATTCTAATACCGCTGCAAACAGTCGGAGGCTGAGGATCAAATGGTATTGTATTCTTATTTGCAGTTATGTTGATACTGTCTAGGCATTCTTGTGCTTCTTTCCCTGAAATTCCGATTGGTTGCAGATCAACGAGCAGCACATGAGAGTCCGTCCCACCTGACACTATTGAAAGGCCTCGGGACATTAAGGTCTCTGCGAGAGCTTTTGCATTCTCAATTACATTCGTGGCGTACTGCTTAAATTCAGGCTGCAAGGCTTCCTTAAAACATACTGCCTTAGCAGCTATAATATGCTCCAAGGGGCCGCCCTGGAGGCCAGGAAAGACACTCTTATTTAAAGCCTTAGAGAACTCATCTTTACCCATTATCAGCCCAGCCCTGGGGCCCCTAAGTGTTTTATGGGTTGTAGTCGTGACGATTTGGCAGTATGGAACTGGGCTTGGATAAACGCCTGCTGCGACAAGGCCGGCGTAATGAGCGATATCCGCCATTACAACAGAGCCTATTTCTCTGGCAACATTGCCAAAGAGTTCCCAGTTAATTCTTCTTGAATAGGCCGATGCGCCACAAATAATAAGTTTTGGTCTATGCTTGCGTGCAAGATCCCACACTTCATCTTCGTCAATAACTTGAGTATCTTTGTTTACGCCATAAGCAACAACATTATATCTTTTTCCAGAGAAATTAACCGGGCTTCCATGGGTAAGATGCCCCCCATGATCGAGGCGCATTCCCATAATTGTATCACCCGGATTCACAGTCGCTTCAAAAACAGCTAGATTGGCACTAGCACCCGAATGTGGTTGAACGTTTACAAATTCTGCACCAAAAAGTCGCTTTGCCCGTTCTCTGGCCAGATCTTCAATCTCATCGATAAACTCACAGCCGCCGTAGTAACGCTTTCCCGGAAGACCTTCGGCGTATTTATTTGTCAGAATTGAACCGGCAGCCTCTAAAACAGCCTCGCTGACAA
>JAAZON010000465.1 GCA_012797725.1 SAR324 cluster bacterium
ACGTTGGAAAGACGTCATGCCTTTGAGTAACCCAAATTATAGCGCTTAGATCCTATAAGTGACGTGCCCTTACCAGCACCCGTTCAGCCTCACTCCAGTGAGACCACCACCTTGCTTGGCAAAAAGCTAGAGCACTTGGGGCTCGAATTTGCACAAAACAAATTCAAGCCATGCAATATTAATGACTAAGGTTCCAGGGCCAGCAAAATCGCGCCTATGCTAAGGCGAGGGCTTTTCTGGGCTGTGAACAGCTGCCCTTGCCACTATTGAATCTATAAGTTATAAGAATTCCAAACCTTTAACGGAGAAATTAAGTGAGAGGTACTTTAGTCATTCAGCCTTTAAAAAAGGCTTTGTTATTAGCTCCAATATTAACAACATTATTTTGGGTAAATGACCTGTTTGCTCAAGCTGCACCTGCCCAAGTAAAAAGGCCAGGTTTTGGGGAGCTTCTGGGAAACCTCTTCCCCTTAATTATAATGGTATTTTTCATCTTTTATTTTATGGTGACTCGCCCCCAACAGCAGAGACAGAAAGCCCTGGAAGATCTTCATAAGGAGTTAAAGAAGGGCGATCTTGTGATGACTACAAGTGGGATTATTGCGAGAGTTAGTGGTATTGAGAGTGACTGCTTTCTCTTGGAAATCGCAAGTGGTGTGAAGGTGAAATTTGAGAAGTCTAGTGTGACTCGAAAACTTGAGAAAATAGCTTCGTCAAAGTCTGAAGCAAATAAGGAATGAGAGTATGGGTATAGATGTTCGTAAACGCTTCTTTGTAGTTGCTGGAGTTTTGATTGCAGCAGTTTTGTTTTTGTTGCCTACATTTTTCCCAAAACAAATGCCGGCAAATTGGATTTCAAAACCGCTCTCCCTTGGCCTTGATTTGAGTGGTGGCATACACTTAGTTTATCAGGTCCAAACCGATGAGGCCTTGAAAAGTCGTCTTCAATCCATGGGTAATATGATTCGTAGTGAATTGAAGAAAGAGAAAATCCCAGTTCTTCGAGTTCGAGTTCCAGAAGAGAAAACTCTTGAGATGACTTTCTTGAGCGAGAGCAGTGCTGATAGAGCACAAAAGAGGATCGAGTCGGATTACCGAAACTTAATGTTTAAGCAAAAGAAGCAGGACGAGGGTCGATCTGTATTACTATTTACCATTGCAGATACTTATGCTGCAGAGATCAAGCGTAATGCAGTACGGCAATCCATTGAAACACTTAGAAGTCGAGTTGATCAGTTTGGGGTGACGGAACCTGTTATTCAGCAAATTGGCGAGGAAAGAGTTCTTCTACAGATGCCAGGTGTTTCCGATATTGCAGCAGTTAAGAGGGTGGTTGGCTCTGTTGCTAAACTAGAGTTTCGCCTTCTTCATACATCCACCAGTACCTCGGGTCGCGTAATGATGAAGGATTCTGAAGGCGGGTCAGTGGCGGTCGAGGACGAGGTTCTAATGACCGGAGATGCGGTTGACGATGCGAGGGTAGCGTTTAGCACCGCGACACATGGAGCAGAAGTCTCGCTATCGCTGAATAGTGAGGGGGCTAAGACATTTGCAAAAATCACTGGCGAGCATGTAGGTGAACAACTTGCCATTATTCTCGATGGTATTGTGAAGTCTTCTCCTAGAATTAATGAAAGAATCGGCGGTGGCAAAGCGAGCATATCAGGAAGCTTTGGTGCCAAAGAGGCCGAGGAGCTTGCTGTAGTGCTTCGCGCAGGAGCGCTTCCTGCCCCCTTAAATGTTTTAGAAGAACGTATGGTGGGGCCTACATTAGGCAAGGAATCAATTAAAGCTGGTATTACAGCAATTATTGCTACGCTTATTTTTATTGGCCTTTTTATGGTTTGGTATTACAAAAAATCTGGATTAATTGCAGTGATGTCTCTTGCTTTGAATGTGTTTCTGGTAATGGCGTGTCTTTCAGCATTTGGTGCTACCTTGACATTACCGGGCCTAGCAGGATTAGCGTTAACTGTCGGCATGGCAGTCGACTCAAATGTTCTTATAGTTGAGCGCATTCGTGAGGAACTGAGGAATGGAGCAAGTCGAGATGCCGCAGTCGTGGCGGGCTTTGACCGAGCATTAAGTGCGATTATTGACTCGAATATAACTGAAATACTCTCTGCCTCGATTCTTTACTTTGTTGGAACAGGAGCTATTAGAGGATTCGCCGTAGTAACGGCCATAGGTATTGTCATGACTCTGTTCTGTGCAGTTTTTGTTGCACGAACCTTCTATGAACTTTTCGAGTTGAAAGGCAAGGATCAGCTAATTTCTGTATAAGGGTAGGAGTATAATGGAACTTATATCGCATGATTTAAAAATAGATTTTATGGGTAAAGCCTGGATAGCGGTTATCATATCGCTAGCGTCAATAATTTGGGCTTTTTATTTGTGGTTTAATTTAGGTGATGCTAAATGGGGAGTCGATTTCCGAGGTGGCTATGACATGATAGTCCACGTCCCCGGGGCCAATGCCGAAAAAGTTCGATCGACGCTTGAGTCGAAAGGCGTAGAAGGCGTCATTGTCCAGGCTTTTAAAAGTGATTCCGATAAAGATCAATATGTCGTGAGATTCGGAGGCGAAACTAAATCAGAAGACACTGTACAAACAACTGGGCAAGCAAACAGCGAAAATAATTCGGAGAGCGAGACAAAAAAAGTTGAGGACATGCTAAAGCAAGATCTAGGGCAAGATATTAGAGTTCTTAAGACTGATTATGTGGGGCCGGCCGTCGGAGCCGAATTGCGCAAGACTGGACTTGTTGCTGTGATCTTGAGCTTGCTTGCAATGTTGGCCTATGTGTCATTTCGTTTTGAATTCTCATTTGGGCTTGGTGCGGTTGTGACCCTCTTCCACGATACAATTACAACAATGGGATTCTATTTGTTTGCAGGCTATACAATTAATATGATTACATTGGCGGCGGCTTTAACCATTATTGGTTATTCAATGCATGATAATATAATTATTTTCGATCGAATTCGGGAAGAAGTATCTAAGGCAAAGAGTTTTAATTTAATTGAGTTGATGAATCGCGCGGTCAATGAAACTTTGTCTAGGACTATAATTACAAACTCTTTAACTTTCTTGTCCTGTTTGGCTCTATATTTATTTGGAGGTGGCTCTCTGGCTGACTTCAGCTATTACTTAGTAATAGGGATGATCGTGGGAACATACTCTTCAATTTATGTAGCATGTCCTATTGCCGTACTATGGCATAGATATCGTGGCGGATCCTTGGAAATACACAATTAGCCCGACTCGAAGGCTATTGTTGCAAGTTCTTGTGCTAAAAGACGAAATGAATTTTGGATCTGCTTTTTGCACAATAATCTGTCCTTTTATATGTGACTGGACTATATTCGATCTCTATTACAGAATGACAAGCTTGCAATGAAGCCCATGCTCTGATTCGGGGCGCATTTCTAACGTGGGAGTCATAAGCTTGCGAAGAAATGAGCTTAATGCAGTAGCGTTGTTATGGGATCTGGAATTTTAAAAGTTGTTTCAAAAGTATTCCTTGCCTGTTCAGGTGTTCTTATTTTAACGGCCTGTCACGGCTCCCAAATCCCAGAGCAAAAAGGGGCTCTTCGCTTCGAGGTGTTTTTACCTTCATACTTCGATAAGTCAATCAAGGATGGGCGCCTTCTTCTTGTATTTACCAGGAACTCTCGTGTAGAGCCTGTGCAATTATTGAAGATAGAATCGATAATTGATAAACCGTTCATTTTGGCAAAAGAAGTCAATGGACTTCGCCCGAAGGCTAAGCTTTCTTTGGATCAATCTGCAGACTTTTTTCCGCTGAAACATTTTAAAGAAATGAAGCCTGGGCACTATATCGTGCAGGCGGTTCTTCTCACGAATGATCTTTATCTGGGAGTCGATGCACCGGGCACACTTTACAGCATGCCTGAGCGAATCTTTGTCGATCCGAATGAAAAGAAAACCTATCGCATCAAGCTGAGTGGCGTGGTGACTGACGAGGAATTGGTCGATAGCGATAAAATTAAATATGTTAAATTAAAATCAGAGCTTCTCAGTAAATATTGGAAGAGGCCAGTTTTTTTGAAAGCTGGGATCTTGTTGCCCCAATATTACGATCAAGAACAAGACCGTCGATATCCTTTATGGATCCATATAGGGGGAGGAGATGCTTCTGCCACCAGTCTTGAATACTTACTAGAAGAGCCGGGAAACAGGTTTATTGAGATTCCACGCTTTCGTTCGGGATGGTTTAGGGCGTTTAGTCCACGAATGGTTTTGGTCCATTTAGATAATCAAGGGCCATATGGCTGCTCGTATCATGTTAATTCTGAGAATAATGGACCCTATGGTGATGCTCTGGTGGAAGAGTTGATTCCATTCATAGAAAGCCAATTTAGGGCTGGTGGAAACGGTGCTTCTCGCTTTCTTGAAGGGCATTCGAGTGGTGGATGGGCAGCACTTGCACTGCAGATCTTATACCCAGAAGAGTTCAATGGCGTTTGGGCTGGACAGCCGGATCCTGTTGATTTTAGATCCTTTCAGACTATCAATATCTATGAAAACAACAACGCTTTTTTTGATGAAAGAGGGAAAGCTCGTCCAAGTGCTAGAGGGGATGATGGTACGGTGCTTTCTTACATAAAAGATGAAGTTCAAATGGAGAGAGTCATAGGCCGGGGAGGCGTATACAGCAAAAGTGGGGGAGACTGGGGGGCATGGAATGCAGTCTTTGCGCCAAGGGGCGAAGATGGTCAACCACTGTCATTGATCGATCCAAAAGATGGAAAAATCTCTGCGAATGTTGCTGCGGCATATAAGAAATACGATTTAACTTTACGCTTGAAAGAGCGATGGAAAGAATTGGCCCCAAAGCTTGAAGGAAAGATTCATGTGTGGGTAGGGGATAATGATACTTATTATTTAAATGATGCAGTCCATCTAATGGATGCTTTCTTGAAGCAAGCTAGACCTCAATATAAGGGGCAGATCCTATACGGCAGCGATAAAAATCATACCTGGGTGCCGTATACGGCGCGTCAACTAATGGATGAAATGATGCTGCGAAATAGTGCAGTCGATGTGGAAGGATCGAAATGACTGATACTAGCAGGCTCGCATTGAGGGTTCGGAAATTGATGAAATCGTTCGGTGAGAGGTGTGTGGTCAATCAGGTTTCGTTTGATATTCATCGGGGGGAAGTAGTGGGTCTCTTGGGTCCAAATGGCGCTGGAAAAACTACTACGGTTGGTATGCTTTACGGTGCGGTGCGCAAGGATGATGGGGAAGTGTTGTTTTCGGGCATTGGCTCTGAAATTGCTAGTCGCGAAGCTAGACGTGTATTAGGAGTAGTGACTCAAGAGGATCGTCTGGATTCCGATTTTTCTGTTATTGAGAACCTGATTCAGTTTGCACATAGGCATAGATTAACTGGATCGCAAGCCGTCGAAAGAGCAGAAAGCCTGTTGAAAGAGTTCGGAATTGAAGAATATCGCAACTACTCGACTGATAATCTTTCAGGAGGGCTTCGAAGGAGGCTTGTACTGGCGAGAGCATTGATGCATAAACCGTATATTTTATTCCTTGACGAGCCAACCTCTGGATTAGATCCGGACGCGCGCCAGGCTTTCTGGACCTACATAAGCAACCTCAAGGATCGGGGTTATGCGATATTGCTTACAACGCATTATATGGATGAAGCTGAAAAACTTTGCGATCGTCTTCTTCTTATACAAAATGGGAGCATCATTGATGAAGGCGCACCATCTGATGTCATTTTAAGGCATGCTGGCGAAGATGCCCTTGAACTTGAGGGTCTTGAAGAGTCGAAGCTTAAAGAACTGCTCCCCGAAGGAGGTGTGTATAGGCATATGTTTGACGGCGGATTTCTTGTGTCCAGACCAGGCGGCAGCGTGCAAGAACTCTGGAGATTATTTCATGACTTGGATCTTCCAACATTGAAAAGACGAAGAAGTAATCTTGAGGACGTATTTTTGTTAATGACTGGAAGGGGACTGGACTAGGCATGAAAGGAGGAGAGCGGGGATCGCTGAGTTTTTGGGGGGTCTACACTGTCTGGTATAGAAATTATAGAGTCTTTATCCAATCTTTTTGGATTAATTGCCTTGCTCCAATGACAGAACCTCTTGTTTATCTTCTGGGCTTTGGCTATGGTCTGATGCCAATAATTGGTGATGTGGAGTATTATGGTATTAAGTTACCATATCTTGAATTCATTGCTCCTGGCATGATCGGAGTTGGAGTTCTTTTTCAGAGTTTTTTTGAAGGAGCATTTGGAGCCTTTACTCGTTTTTGGTATCAGAGACTATGCTCAGTGACACTCTGTGGTCCTGTCACATTCCTTGAGGTTTTCTTGGGAGAATGGTTGTGGGCTGCGTCTAGAGGAACCCTATCGGGTCTTTTCACAGGTGTTGTCGCGGCCAGTCTTGGGGCCTACTCCTTCATCGATTTGATAATATCACTTCCAATTATTATCATAGGAGCGCTCGTATTTTCGGGTCTTGGTGTCTTCACAGCAGCATATGTGAAGAAGTATGATCAGATTAATATTCCTA
>JAAZON010000466.1 GCA_012797725.1 SAR324 cluster bacterium
AAATTGGCTGCTCATCACAGGAGCTAATAACACCAACTCCCTTGTTTCCCTTTATAGTCTTATTATGCTCAAAAAACTTTGATTTAAATTGACTCTGACTGATATTATGGATCACTCGCGTAAAAGCACTACCTAGAACTGCAATACCGCCAAATTCGGTACCTAAATGGGAATGGTAATCTGTGCCATAAATTAGGGTCTCATAACAGTCTTCTTTTGAGACCACACCAAAAATACCGCTCATTGAAAACTCTCAATCATTATGCAAATAAATTAATCCTCAAATCTCATGAAGGAGCCCTAAGACTTCAGAATTTTGTACGCTAAGTTATACACCCATAAAAGAAAAATGGAAGTTTAAGGTAGAATGTCCGAAGAATTCGACACCAAGCCACTTATACTACTCGATGCGGACCTCTGAGATTCGATTGATTCTGGGTGCTATGAACAAGCCACGAAACAAACCATGACATCCTTCTCCTGGAGAACCCTATTGGATATCGACTTCTGAGTTGCAACTTTTGTAAATCCACCTGAATTGCTAAAGGTTCGCTTCGTCGCTTCCCAACTAACTCTGACAACTCTTGAACCTCACTAGTTGCAATCTCCTCAAGCCAAATCCGCGCCCGTTCCAAGGAATGCCATGTCTCAAGCTCCCCATTTGCTATTGGAAGAGGCTTCCTAAAGGAAGGGAGAAGATATTCTGTAGTCTCAAATAGCTTTCTCTCTATTTTTTCGGGACAATATCTTTCTATTGATCTTAAATTATCACGGCGATCAGCAACCTTGCTAAGCATCACAAACTGAATCACCTTGGCGGTTATGTCTTCAAGGTCCTCAGGGGAAGGACTTATCTCCAATTCCCTTGCTCCCATATAATTTAACTCATCCAGCAGCTTTTGTACCGTCAAAGATTCAGGCAATAAGCAAAGCTCTCTCATATAGGGCTCGTAGCCTGGAATCTCTTCACTCACATTTCGATCTAAAGCATTCTTTGACAATTTAACAACTGAATAGGCCAATGCAATGCAAGAAACATTATCGAGGCCTCTTCCGAAGTCACTAAAAAGTTTATTAAATCCCCACCTTCTTATTTCGTTGGCACTTGCCAAAGGCAGCTCCCTTTCTTTCTCAGATTCTGGGAAACAGTACTTAGTATCTTCCAAAATGTCATGAAGAAGGCTTACAGATATCACACCCGGATCCGTCACTCCCAATCTCAAAAGTGAAAGAGCACAATATATAGGATGAGTAGCTGAACTTTCTCCATTATGTCGAGGTTTTGCATGTGCATGCCATTGAAGAGTAGTTTCTAAGGCCCTTTTTACAATCGATTGGTGGTCTCTTTGGGGGATATTTAAATATAACTCATCTAGAAATACTTCCTTTAACTCATCAAGCGTTCGTTGAACTCTAAAAGAATCAAGAGAGACTTCACTTCCACTGCGACTCTTGGCTTCTTGTTCAGAACATTGCTCACGTATAAATCGATTTCCATTGAGAAAATCCAATACGTACTCAACAGGAGACGCTTTTCTCAATCCAAGTTTCCCAGACATCCCTCCATCAATTGCCAGTGCAATGGCCTGCACACGAGGGGAAACTCTAGCGTCATTTTTGCTACTCAAGAGATTCAGTTCCACAACCTTATTGAGGATTTTTAATGGGAGTTTTCTAGAACTCACTCCAAGACAAAAGTCGATAAAAACCGGCATGGATTTTCCTAGGGCAAAGAAGGAATTAGAAATTGAGCTTAACTCATCGAAGCTAATGTATATACCGGGCCCGTCCCACCATTTTTTTTGAGGAGCAGGCTCTGGTAACTCAAAAATCTTACGTCCCTGCAATACTGCCGGCCGGCGGCTAAATGATTCGTTAAACAACTCAAGATCTGTAGTTTGCCTCAATGGCTCCGAAGCAACAGAAGCAAGCGAACCTGCCATTTCGCCTCCACAGATTCTAAGAAGAGAAAATCAAACTAACTTAATGAAAGGTGCTCAATCTGAAACAACAAAACTCCATTCCATATAGCCGACAACCACAACACCACTAAAGGCTATTGAAATTTCTCCTATTTCAAAGAGGAATAAAGCCTAAAAGCGCCGTCTTTCAGAGTCAAGAATTATGAGTAGAAATGGCAATAAATTAGCTTTTTATTGAAGGTTTTCGGGCCCTGGCCATCGAATGTATGTTCTGTCAAAACAAGCTTTTGTTGTGGGGCCTAGAGAACTGAGCTCCGTTTTTTCAACAAAGGTCAAAGCTAGAAAGCCCCAAGACTATGACCACTACACAACATTCTGACATAAAAGCCGGAATAGAA
>JAAZON010000467.1 GCA_012797725.1 SAR324 cluster bacterium
AAACCCTCTATCCCGCACCCCCGAAAGAAAGTGCTTTAACATCAAACCCGCTGCTTCAAAATCAGCAATAACACCTGTGCGTATTGGCCTAACTACATTAACCCCTTGGGGAGTCCTCCCGAGCATTGTCTTTGCCTCATGACCGAAAGCGACTGGAACCTTGTTTCTCCCACTTTCTTTGATGGCAACAATTGAAGGCTCATCAAGAAGAATACCCTTACCCTTTTGATAAATGAGTGTGTTTGCCGTGCCTAAATCAATAGCAAGATCTCTACTAACAACAGGAAGCATAATAAAAAAACCCTTTTTTTCTCTCTTTTATTCTTTGTTAAGCTCTTCAGAAATAAGTTTCAGCAAACCAATATTGTCTGAGTGCCCTGTCATACAAGCTGTCACTTTACCTTGCAAAGGACGTCCTAACAAGTAAAGGTCTCCTATCACATCGAGGATTTTGTGCCTTACTGCCTCATCTGGGAATCTAAGCTCACAATTTATCGGCCCTTCATCTCCAAACAAGACAAAGTTGTCAAATCGACCTCCAAGGGCCAGACCTTGTTTTTGCAAGAAGCTGATGTCTTTAACAAAACCAAAGGTGCGTGCAGGAGCTATTTCTCTATGAAAGGAACCGTTCTCTTCAAACTGAAACACCAAATGCTGCAGACCAAGAGGACTCGGATAGTTCAAAGTGTAATCAATTACGAAATTCTCTGAGGGCTCAATCTGAATAAATTCATTGTCTTTCCCATAACGAAGAACTTTATCGATTAAAATAGCATAATGCTCACCCTCCTGTTCTTCAATCCCCGTCTCTTCAATTAAGGAACAGAAGTCCACGGCAGAACCATCCATCACTGGCACTTCAGAATTACATTTTACTAGAAGATTTGTAATCCCATAAGCATGAAGGGCTGACATAATGTGTTCAATTGTCCCAGCTTGAGTGTCTTCAAGCTTTAGTGTCGTGGCAAAGCCAGTAGAATCAACAAAGTCAAGGTGCGCGGGAACCGGAATTGAACCTGATATTCCAACGAAATGAATACCTGAGTTTGGAGGCAAAGGCTCTAAGATTAAACCGCTCTTTTTTCCTGAGTGAAGCCCCTGTCCATACAATATGGCACTATGTACCAGAGTCTTCTGACCAATTTTTCGCCCACGCATTCTTTGAGAGGAGCGAAAAACCACGTTGTTAATTTTCGCAAGATCTGCCTCTCCGCCAATTTCAAGTATGGATGTGCTCTCTGTTCTGTTGGAAGATGGCCCTCCCGATCCTTCTTGCCTCTCATCGCTCAACGCCATTCTGACGCTTCTTAGGAGCACATCCAGATCAATAGGTTTCTCGATAAAATCTGTTGCTCCAAGTTTTGTTGCCTTTATTGCAGCAGCAATAGTTGTATGGCCACTAATCATTATGACTGGAAGCTTAGGCCACTTCTCCTTGATGGCAACTAGGGTTTCAATCCCGTCCATACCTGACATCCATATGTCTAAAATAACCAATACAACGTCATTTTTGCTAATAAAGCTCAATGCCTTATAACCATCATCTACCGAGCTAACACTAAAACCCTCATCAGATAAAACATTTTCAAGCGTGCGGCATATAGCTGCCTCATCGTCAACAACCAAAATCCGTTTTCCAGCTCCCGATGCTAAATCCCCAGATTGCATTTTTCTTTCCTCACATCATAAATTCTCTAAGCAAATCGTGCTGACCATGAAACAATGTCGCTCTCCGGTCTGCTGCAACACTCAGCACCGATATTTTACAGCCAACTAATTCTTCAAGGGCTTCAACATAGGATCTAGCCCGACGCGGTAGCGAATCCCAAGAATCAACCTTGCTTAAGTCCTCATCCCAGCCAGGAAATTCTTCATACAAAACTTCCATCTCTTCCATTTCTGATGATAGGGCGGGCAAATCATCAAGAGTTTTGCCCTTCAATCTATAACCAACTCCAACTTTTATGGTTTCCAGACCACTCAAAACATCAAGTTTCGTAATCGCCAAAGAGTCTATGCCATTCACACGTACTGCGTAGCGAAGCGCTGCAGCATCGCACCAACCGCACCGCCTCGGTCTTCCTGTTACTGTTCCGAATTCAGCCCCCTTACTTCTAATTCGCTCTCCGGTTTCATCGTGCAGCTCGGTGGGAAACGGCCCGCTTCCAACGCGCGTGCAATATGCCTTTGCAACTCCAAGCACATAAGATATTCTATGCCCTCCTATTCCACACCCCGTGCCAACAGAAGATGACAAAGTATGGGAAGATGTAACATATGGCACTGTACCAAAGACCAGGTCCAAAAGTGTACCTTGAGCACCTTCAAAGACAATACGAGAACCATTCCTTAAGGCCTCGTCAATAACTTTGCTCCCGTTTCCAATGAAAGGAACAAGAATTTCTGCATGATGAGTCAATTCTTCCCAGACATCGGAAAATTTAAGGCTTAAGCTAGATCCTATAACGGCACGCAAGTATGCGTTGCTTTGTTCAACCAGACCTCGAATCTTCTCCTCTAAGCTATCCATATATTGCAATTCGGCAAGCTTCACACCACAGCGAGCAGCTCTATCCTCATAAGCTGGCCCTATCCCCCTTCCTGTTGT
>JAAZON010000468.1 GCA_012797725.1 SAR324 cluster bacterium
ATTGCTGGATCAAAACGCCCGTTAGAGTCCTCCTGGAAACAAGACTGTAAGATTGCGTTAAGGTGTTTCTTTATAAGTTTCGAACCCGCAACAAGAGAAGCTACCTTTGTTTCTTCCACAACTTTCCAATTTATGAATTTCTCAATGTCTGGGTGATCAATGTCCACAATTACCATTTTTGCAGCGCGTCTAGTGGTACCGCCCGATTTAATCGATCCTGCTGCCCTGTCTCCTATCTTCAAGAAACTCATTAAGCCTGATGAACTGCCACCACCAGACAGAGATTCACCCTCTCCGCGAATGTTTGAGAAATTTGTCCCTGTACCCGAACCATACTTGAAAAGGCGCGCTTCACGAACCCAAAGATCCATAATACCGCCTTCATTGACCAAGTCGTCATTTATGCTCTGGATAAAGCAAGCATGAGGTTGGGGTCGCTCATACGCATTAACTGATTTACAAAGCTGTTCCGAAACTGGGTCGACATAATAATGGCCCTGAGACGGACCTGCTATTCCGTAAGCCCAATGAAGTCCGGTGTTGAACCACTGAGGAGAGTTTGGTGCTGCCATTTGGCTGCACAGCATAAAGCAAAGTTCATCATAAAAAGCGCTCGCGTCTTCTTCGGAATCAAAGTATCCGCCTTTCCATCCCCAATAAGTCCATGTACCTGCAAGGCGATGAAAAACTTGTTTTGCTGATTTTTCACTTCCAAAGCGTTCTTCTTCAGGGAGTTGTGCAATCGCTTGCTCGTCAATCTCACTTTTCCATAACCACCACGGAACGGAATTTTCCTCAACTTTTTTCAAACGTGCAGGGATTCCAGCTTTGCGAAAATATTTTTGGGCGAGAATATCAGATGCCACCTGAGACCAGGACTCTGGCACCTCCACACTTTCCAACTTAAATACGAGAGAACCATCAGGGTTCTTCATTTCAACATTTACAAATTTGAATGGAATACCTTCGTAAGGTGATTTGCCTCTTTCTGTAAAACGCCTAGTAATCTTCATGCTTTCATCCTTTAAAAGACATCAACAAACCGAGAAGAAAAGCCAAGATTTGAAGCTTCCTATACCTCAGCTCCCATTATATGAGGAAGAGTAAAGAACCACTACATCTTGTGCCAGAATAAGCTAGGAATACTATATATTGTGGTCTCTGCCAATAGAGCAATCGAAGTTAAAAGTGCTTAAAGTCAGACTACTTAGTAAATTACTAGTGAGAAAGAACCTTGTTATGACATGATTAGTCACAAGGTTAAGGAGATTACATGAAAAGCATACTCATCATTGATGACGATCCTGATATTCGTTCTCTGTTGTGTGATGCTGTAGGTGGAATGGGATATGCTTCAATTTCAGCAACAGATGGAGAGAAGGGGTTAGAGATTTTAAAAGAAGTGCAAGTTGATTTGATTATTCTCGATTGGATGTTGCCAGGGAGAGATGGTCCTTCGATCTTGAAAGAACTGCGTGAGATGCCTTCAACTGAACATGTTCCCGTTATAATGCTTACTGCACGAGAAGGTCTTCAGGATAAACTTGAAGCATTTGAAGGTGGGGCAGACGAGTACATTACCAAGCCATTTCAATTCAAAGAGCTTCAGGCACGAATTAAGGCTTTGCTTCGCATCCGTGATTTAAATGCCGATTTACGGCAGAAAAATGCGGCTTTGCTTGCTATGCAAGAACAACTAATAGAAAAGGAACGCCAACTTATCTTATTAGAATTTGCAGGTACCGCTGCTCATAAATTAGGGCAACCTCTTTCGGCGATCATATTGAATTGCCATTTACTTGAAACACTGGCAAAGGAAGATCCGAAATTTAAGAAAGCGCTTGAAGCTTTAAAGGCGGATACAAAAAGAATGTCCGAGATTCTTGAGGGATTAAAAGCAACCCGTTCAGCGAGAAAGACCGACTATTATGACGGGATCAAGATTCTTGACATGGAAGAAAAGGGTGAAGCAAGGAGCTTGGTAGAGAAAAAGAATTGATAAGTAACCTTAGCGAAATTCTTCTGTCTGATTAACTCCAAAAAAATGTCTGATAATTGCGAGTCTCGAATACTACGATAAAATAAAAAAGGCGCCCCACAATTGTAGAGCGCCCGAAACGAAAAACCTAACAAAGACCTACAAATAAATTAAAGCGGATAAAAGGTATTCTCGCAAGATAGAATTCTTCAGCCTGAAAACAGCCTTTTCAATCAGTTCCACAGCTTTCAGCTAATTCGAAGTGGGAAACCTCTGCAACCCATAAAGCATGACTTCAAATCGAGCAGGCCTGCGCACTTCCATATGCCAAGTCCTCATCTTCGTCCTCGGAAGTCATTTCTGGGAGAGACCCATACAGATCGCGGTATAGGCGAGTAAGTTTTCTTCGGAGCATAAGTCGAGAGCGGTGCAGGCGTGACTTAACTGCTGGGATCGAAAGACTCAAAAGTTCACTGACCTCCTCGTTAGACAGACCATCAATATCTCTTAGGACGAATACGTTGCGGTACTGTTCAGGAAGACGATTAATTGCACTAACTAGCATCTCTCGAACTTCACGGTTGATGGTGATGGCATCAGATCGACAAATGAACATTGAGTCATGGTCAATTTTTTGCTCTTGGACTAAATCTTCAATATAGACTGCATTATATTGACGGCGTTTGCGAAGTTTCATGAAAGCCGCATTTACTACTATTCGATAGAGCCAGCTTGAGAAAGCCGATTTTCCCTGAAAACCTTGGATCTTTTTATAAAGAGTTGTGAATACATCTTGAACTACTTCTTCTGCATCTTCTTGATTACGAGTAAAGCGCATTGCAAGGTTGAAAACCTTGGTTTCATAGCGAGAAATCAATTCTTCGAAAGCTTCTAAAGAACCCTTGGTAAAATCCTTGATAAGCATCAAATCCGTAATCTTTTTTTCCTTCATCTCAACCTCTTTCACTATACTCACAATATCTAAATCAAAAACCGTTCTTTTTTTGTTTGTTCAATTCTTGATTGGATTTCTTTCAAGAACAGAGCCAATTTGCCATGGATTTTAGGCTCAATTGTCACAAGGAATTCGTAATGATGTAAAAGAAATGTAAAAAAAGGCTGGTGAATAAATAAATATGGCCGATCAGCCGATAAGGCTCAGAGACATCCATCCACTTCTTATCTAATTCTCCTCGGAGCGGAATCCGATAATTTTATCCTTGAGATTTAAGAGTGCCCACGCTCCAGGAATCCCCACAATAACATATTGAATTATGTGCTGAGTCATTACCATGGCAAGTGCATGTTCCCGATTGATCCCAAGGGATCCGAGCACAATAACTGTTATTGCCTCAATGACTCCAATTCCACCAGGCGCAGCGGGGATAAGAGAACTGAAGTTTACCGACACTAAGAACAACACACTTTGTGCCAGAGATAAGGAACTTCCGTATGCTTGCGCAATGAGGACATAAACTGACAGCTCAATCAGCCAAATAGCCAAAGATGATAAAATTATGAAAGGAAGTTTCCTAGGATTCAGAAGAGGACTTAATCCATCCAAAAACATCATTAGACGATTGAAGGCATATTTGGAGACTTCTTTTCCTACACGTATTTGAAGCACTTGCAGAAAACTGGAGATCTGACTTCGAAGAAACAATAAAATAACAACAAAAACAGCAGCTCCACCAAAGGCATATGCCACATAAAGAAAATCTTTAGATAGAGTATCATCTCCAAGGCCTAGAGCGAATAAGGCGAATAGGGCACTAATTGTTAGTCCATCAGATAAGCGTTCACTAAAGACTGTAGCCAAAACCAAGGTGCGTTTTGAATTAGTCATTCTTGCCCCGGCGTGAGCTCTGACCAGTTCTCCAGCTCGTGCAGGTAGTACGTTATTCATGAAAAATCCAAGAAATAATACTTTCACAGCATTGGCATATGAAATCACGAAATCGGGAAAGAAATATTCCCAACGTCTAGCACGCAAAAGGTAAGAAATTAGGGTGCAAAAACATGCAAAAAGCAAGAATCTCCGATTGGCACCCTTTAGAAAAGAAAGGAAGTTAATCCAATCGATTCCTCTGAAGGCATAATAGAGAGCAATTGCTGTGATTATCCAAGGCAGGCAATGTTTCAGAAAAAAACGCATAAAAATGTTACAACAATCATAAAACTGAGTAAGTTATCTCAGACATTATTCTTAAAGACTAGTTCTAGATGTTAGACCATTTAAGCACGACTTTTCCTGCTTTTCCACTAAGCATAGCACGAAAGCCTTCTTCGAATTCTGTAAATGGGAGTCTGTGCGTAATTACAGGTTTAACATCAAGGCCACTTTGAAGCATGACTGTCATTTTATACCATGTCTCATACATTTCACGACCGTATATTCCTTTTATGGTCAACATAGAGAAGATGACAGTATTCCAATCAATCGCGATATTTTCAGGTGGAATACCAAGCAAGGCAATTTTTCCACCGTGACTCATGTTGTTAAGCATGTCATTAAATGCAACAGGGCTGCCTGACATTTCAAGTCCTATGTCAAATCCTTCCGTCATTCCCAAATCTTTTTGGAGATCCTTTAAATTTCTTTCTAAGGGATTAATTACATGCTCAATGCCAATTTTACGTGCAAGGTCAAGCCTCCAGGGATTTACATCAGTAATAACGACATATCTAGCACCAGAGTGCTTGGCAATTGCTGCGCCCATTAGTCCGATAGGACCAGCTCCAGTTACCAAAACATCTTCTCCAAGAACCGGGAATGATAGGGCTGTATGCACAGCGTTGCCTAAGGGATCGAATATAGAAGCAATGTCCAAATCAATATCGTTATGATGCACCCAGACATTTGTCATTGGAAGCGCAAGATACTCCGCAAATGCGCCAGTGCAATTTACACCAATTCCCCTGGTGTGGGCGCAGAGGTGTCGTCTACCCGCAAGGCAATTTCGACAACGCCCACAAACCAAATGACCCTCGCCACCAACTATTTGGCCTGGATGGAAATCGGAGACATTGGATCCTACCTCTACAATTTCACCTACAAATTCATGTCCAACTATCATCGGTACAGGAATTGTCTTCTGGGCCCAGGCGTCCCAATTATAAATATGAAGATCTGTTCCGCATATAGCTGTTCTGAGAATCCGGATTAAAACGTCATTAATTCCAATTTTAGGTTCCGGCACTTCTTCTAACCATAACCCTTTGGCTGCTTCACGCTTTACGAGTGCTTTCATGGCTTGTTTCTCCCGAAGCATAATATAATTAGAATTCTGGTGAATTGAAAGAGCGCTTATTAACGCCTGTTTGCCGCAAGTATTTTTTTTCTAAGGCGAATTGCTTTTGGAGTAATTTCGACCAGCTCATCATCTCGTATGAATTCAATGGCCCTTTCCAAT
>JAAZON010000469.1 GCA_012797725.1 SAR324 cluster bacterium
CTTTTCTGGAATTGGGCTGGGAATTACAGCAAATCAGCCGGGCGGTTTACAGCCTTTCGCCCTTTGCCCACGTGCCCCGGGTGCTGGTCGGCCAGGGCCTTGCCTGGCCGCTGTTCGGCTGGGTCGCCATCGCCGCCGCCCTGGTCACCGCCGGGCTGCTGGGGCTGCACCGCCGCGATATTCGCTGGTAACGGGGATGGACTCAAAACCAAGCAATTGTTCACTTGGCTTTTTCTTTCTGCTTTTCGGTTGTTAATCGCATAGAAATACCACTCTTAAAGCAGAAGATTTCATAATTCATTTCTGAAAAGCAAAAAAGTTAATACCCATAAGTAATTGACAAAGTTTAAACCAATCCATGGCTCTAAATAAACTTAGCGTTTCTAAAGTTTTGCGAGAATATTACAAACTGGATAGTAGTAGAAAAGAAATCCCTATTGGTAGACCTAGAAACCTTGGAAAATAGGCAGGAAAAACCAAGAATTTGTTTACTCTTGCCGATATTCAAAGGCAAAGAATTAATACGTCAAAAGCAACCTATCCTTTACAACTTCACCTTCTAGGGTTTTTCCATTCATTTGAAAACGCTTGAGCATTGAGCGACCAATATTGACAAGAACTTCTCGTTCAAAGAGGCCATCGGGAATCAATATATTACAAATTCTATTCCCAGATTTTTTTACACCATCAATACTTAATACCACATAGACACCTCGGTTTTTGCAATCTTCAATAACAGAGAATAACCAATCCAAGCTAAACCTTTGCGATCCATACAAAATGGACTGGCTGTGGCTATAAGGAGGATCACAGTATATTACATCTCCTGGTTTAGCAAGCATCATTGCCTCTTCAAAATCCAAATTTGCAAATTTGGTGTATCTGGTTCTTATATGCCATTCATCGACTCTTTTAGAAAAAGCTTCAGGCGATATGGGTTCATGAATGCCCACAGGAGTTGAGATATATCCATCTGTACGAAAACGCATTACTCCACCATAACAAGTACGGCTGATAAAAAGCAAATCGGCAGGGTTAGGGTTATCATTGAAAGAAGCTTTGATCTTCTCATAAATCTCTTTTTTATCGCCTCTCTTCATTGCGTCCCATCTATAACGATACCAATCCTTAAGTGTGTCCGGTGATTTTTGTAAAGTACTAAATATCTCAATAAGTGGCGGAAAAGCATCCGAACCCAAGGCCTTTTTGGGTGCCAATGTTGCTAGCACGCCACCACTACCCAAGAATGGTTCAAAATAAGTTCCAAACCGCTTTGGGAAAAAAGAGATTATTTCATACGCGAACCGCTGTTTATTCCCTACCCACTTCAACAATTGAGAGTTAAATACCCTCACCCCCTGGGTTGAATTACCTTCCTGCTCTTGCACCAAATTCAAAAAGGAAAGTTGTTTGCCATCAGTTTGCATTTTCGAATTCCCACGAAGGTTTATGATGTCTATTTATAACACAAATGTTCAACTAATGCAATCAAATCCTTATTTAGGATATACCAATTTGGAATTTATAATAAATAAGTGTTTCCACGTAAAAGTAGATATTCTAAAAACTCCTATGGGAACGAACAACTTCGGATGCTATTGCGGGAAGTTAGGTTAAAGGTGGGTTTACGTCAAGTTGATCTAGCTAATCGCTTAGGAACGCCTCAATCTTTTGTTTCAAAATATGAGACTGGAGAGAGAAGTTTGGATATCATGGAGCTTCTCTCCATTTGTAATGCATTAGGTCTACCATTGACTAATCTAATTCAAAAACTAGAAGAAAGGCTTGTCTCTAAAGATGAAACCTGACGGTCGTTTTGTTAACTTGCGCAAAGATTTCTGGGCAAATGTTCGAACTATCAGTGAAGAATGTGGATACACCTCTAGATCCCCAAGAAACAATCCCCTTAGTAGTCAGGTAAAAGTTCCTTCAATTGAAGAGATAAAGCAAGCCCTGGAAAACCGTGGTCTTGTTTATTCTCATATCGCAAATGCCAACAACACTCTAACGGATTTTGGGAAACTACTTATTTCATATTACGGCTTTAGAGCCAATGTACTTAATAATACAGTTGAAAAGCTATTGTTGAACGCTGAAAAAGCACATAAAATCTTTGATGATCTAAAATCGACGCTCAATCCCACGTGCCAACTACCTTTCAACAAGCAGAAAGACACCAAAAAGGCGCCAGCCTACTTTACCGGAATAATTAATATGCTAATTGAAGCAAATTCAGCCGGATACCCCTGTGACTATGATCCCCACAAACTAACTACAGTCACACGAGATCTTAAACCTCTTAGAACATTCGCACGTCGCATTGACGGTGCGTTTCCATCAATAATCAACCCTGTAGCTGTCTGGGAAGTGAAGGAGTATTACTATACAACGACTTTTGGAAGCCGAGTCGCAGATGGTGTTTATGAGACATTACTTGACGGCCATGAATTAGAAGAACTTCAGGAACATGAAGGTGTTGAAGTAAAACATTATTTGATGATAGATGACTATTATACATGGTGGGAATGCGGCAAATCGTATCTATGCAGAATAATAGACATGTTGCATATGGGTTACGTGGACGAAGTTCTATTTGGATACGAGGTCGTAGAAAGATTGCCAAACATTGTAAAAGAATGGATTAGCTTAGTCACTGACAGAAACAAAGAGAGTTAGTATCAGAACCAAATGTCTAATTTTCAAATAAAGATGGAGCCTATATCTTTTAGTTGAAAATTTTCTGCCTTTCTCTGAGAGGTTTCTGATTAAACCAAAGCCCTTGCAAAGCCCTGCTTTTTCCGCTCATCGCTAAACTCCA
>JAAZON010000470.1 GCA_012797725.1 SAR324 cluster bacterium
AAGGGGAAATTTCAGCACTCTATGATAAGGGGTCTTTGGAGGCGAGTAGCGTCTTTTTTTGTTCTGCTCTTTGGTCTCATTTTTTCTTGAAGTTTAGGAGATGGATGGAAGAGGTTTTTGAGAAGACTTGCTTCGCCTGAGCCTTTCAAAGTAAAACAGAAAAAGGAAGTGAAGTGGTGCGTAGGAAGATTATGGAGATGCCTTACATTGAACCCCAACGCTCCATTGCTTTCGAAAAAAGCGTGTCGTGCGACGCCCACAAGCCTATTGCCTCCTTTCATACAAATGTCTTCGTCCGCCACAAGTAAACGTTATTACTCTGGCCAACCTTGTCCGGGATCTGATTCGAATAGAAATCACTTTCACTGGTGGAGTTCGAGATTTTTATTTAAAAACCCGGGGTAAAGTGCAAGGAGCTTCCATGGATTCAGTGAGGGAGTTTTGTCGCAGGAACTCTGAGATAGCTCCGTTCACCAATATTGCGAGTTCGCCTGGTTATTCTCCTCCATTTCTTAACAAAAAGGACTGAGGCTGGGTTTATTATCCCTCCATCAGGCCACTTTCGTGGTCCAGATTCCTCATGCTGAATGTGTCCCGGGCCTCTAGCTGCTCCTAGACTGCTCATAACGCGAGCCAGGATTGGGTATATCAAAAATTACCTTCGCTCCATTTGTCATTGTGACTTCACATAGCAGGTTCTTCTGATAAGCAGAGCCTGGTTTTGTGAAATTAAATTTCCTAGCTGAGTCGGGGTGAGGGGAGCCATCGGCAGCATCATAGTGGGTTCCTTCTTCGATGACTTTCCCATTTTTGTCTTTTAATACAACGCTTTCAACGTCATAGCCAAGGCCTGCGCGGGGAAGGACTACAAGCTTCTTGGAATTCTCGCCAATCGGCTTCCAAAGAAATTCCCATGTGCTGGTTCTCATATTATCCGATATTGCCTGGGGTGTCTTGTAGGTTACAGAACCCGCAGCTAGATCTGGCCCGGGATTTTTTAAGGGATCTTCGCCGATGTCTGATGATGAGTAATTATTGACAGATTTGTAATATGGGTTAATAAGAGCAAGGCCCGAGGAATCAAAGGCAAGCTCAAAGGAGCGAATTGTCGCAGTTAAGCTTCCAGCGTCGTATTGATTCATAATTGCCTTGGCACTTGCGATTGCGGCGCTCTTGTCAGAAACCGCTTTTGTCAAATCAGACTCACTTCCCAGATCGTCAAAAAGCACATCCAGATTATCGTCTAATTGCGCAGCCCCAAAGGCTTGAGAGTGTACTTGCTCGACTTCTTCAGCACTGAGTTTGCCAGACGCGGCGTATTCTCGAAGTGCCGTGCGTGCTGCTTCTTCGTATGGAATGTATCCATTCTTGGAAGAAGTCATTTTTGTTTTTTGATCTTCTAATAGAGACTTGAACTCGGCTCCGGCTTCTTGGCCCTTTAGTGCAGTTATCCTTTCAACCAAAAGTGAAGCAAACAGCTGCTCTTCGCTAATTACTCCCTCTTGGTTGGGGACGAGCAAAGGATTGAGCAGAGCCTCGAAGTCTGTGACGTTTGTGCTACTAGTGCTATCGGCGTTTTCTGTCGTAGAGGGGTTAGCGTCTTGGGCACTGTCAACAGTTGCAGCACTAGTCAAAAATCTGTTTTTTGAGGTTTGTACGCCGCTAGGGGTGTTTGAATATAAAGGATCAATAAAGATCATGGGTCCAGTTCCTTCTGAAAAACACGCCATCTTGGCAAAAATTTCTCTCTGCTTTGAGCGAAGCAAGAACTGGGCCAGGGATTATTTGCCCACTCTAGGGGGTTTACTCAAAGAGGTTGAATTAACCCCCTGGGAGTTGCGTTTTGGTTATTTACGCTTTTTTGCCGGTTTCTTAACAGCAGTTTTCTTAACAGCTTTTACAACTTTCTTTTTGGTCTTTTTAGCTTTACATCCGCATGTGTTACACATAGTTGTTTGCTCCTAAAAAAGAAATTTCCAAATTGAAATCTCGAAGAGCTTTCACACAAGTGAAAGGTCGTTCTTAGGTTAAATCAGGAATTGCTGGCGGGCAATACATAACTAGTTGATTAAACCACAGAGGTCTCTGAGTCTATTTCTCCGTGTCCTCTGCGTTCTCTGTGGTTAGAATACATAAAGAGTATTTTTCTTTTTGATCTGCAATGTTTTCAAACCACTGAGCACACAGAGCTCACAGAGTCTATTTCTCTGAGGCCTCTGGGTTCTCTGTGGTTTAAAAGACATAAAGATTACTGCTTATTCTTCTTTGGGGCTCTTTTCAATTTCTACGTTTCTTTCTATCGTAGAACCTCGTCAAAAATGATATTCATGGAGGTACCTGACCATGAGAATGCTATTAGCTATCGGATTTGTATTGCTTTCTTTTAGCACTGTTTGCGCCTCTGAATATAAGATAGATGCCTCGCATAGTTCTGTCTCGTTTAAGATTAAACATCTGGCAATCTCGACGGTTTTTGGTCGCTTTACGGATTTTAAAGGCAACTTCTCTTATGATCC
>JAAZON010000471.1 GCA_012797725.1 SAR324 cluster bacterium
CGGCAAGCACCTCTTAGGTGATTTATACCAGAAGGGACTAGATTCCTGTCTTTATATATCTCCAGTCTTGTTAGGAAGCTCTGCCCTCCCGATCTCTTGAAGAGCCGCCCCTTTTGTCGGGCAATACATATTATGAATTCAATTGACCCTAATTATTCTAAAAAAGAATTAGAAAGCGCCTTCAGCTTGAGCGTCGAAATCGAAAGTATGAATTATGTAATCCTTTCCTCGCCAACTTATATAAAAAACCTCTCGGTATGGGAGTCTGATTTTCATCCATTTGTCGCCTCTGACAATCTTCAAGTCTTGCTCACGTGCGGGAATCTCAACCTTTTTAATATAGGCTAAAAGCTTTTTTCGTATTTCCTGATCACTTTGATCTTGTGCCACTCGGATCATGGATTCCATGTGGCTTTGAAGTTCATAATAATAATAAAAAAAAGGCAAAATTTTGGAGGCAGAGTAGACAGCAGAAACTAAAATTGCCCCAAAAACGATAAGAGTAAGATACCCTGCACCTTTTTCAGATCTAAGAGAAAGGATCCTTCTTGCTTCCATAACGTTTCAGCCGCTTCTTTTTTCAATATGTAAATAAATTTAGGTTATTACATGCCAGAGCCAACCTATAAGAACGTTCGCCTCGCCCAAGCTCATTGTATTCTTCTTGCGTGGAATCGGAAACCTTCTTTTTCATGGGCCTCGAGCAATTGTCATTTACTTTGCAAACGTGTTAGCCTCACATCAAAATTCGGCAACTAGTAATTCATTTTCCATGCCTACAAAGACAAACAAAAGAATCACGCAAGTTTTGATAAGTTCCGCTATTGTTCTTTTAACACTTGGAGCAGGAAATCTATTCTTTGGTTTGCAAAAACATGAGAAATATCAAGATTTGTATAGCAAAGCCAATATAGAAATTCAAAACAGAGAGAGCTCTGAGGCCTCGTCCAAGCGCCAATCAATGGCAGCTTTGGAACAAGCAAACCGCTTTCTACCAGGCCCAAATCTTGATAAACAAGCCCAATATCTAAATCGAGTGCGCACGCAAGTGCGCTTTTATGAATTTGTGATTAGTGGCGGAAAGTTATTCATTTGTCTTTCTGCGGTCTGTTTCCTTTCGGGACTACTGGTTAAACGCTATACCCTTCACTAGGCAAATCCAGAAAGACCGTTTTCAGAAGCAGTAAGGCAGAAAAAGCATACTCAGACAGCCGACTGCTGTTAAACAGACGGCAGTATTCGGGAATAGAAAGAAGCCAGCATTTTCCCTTTGGCTCCCTCTTTTTCTCATTGCTCAAACTGCATTCTTGATTAAGCGATAAAGCCCAAGCAGCGGTCTTATCAAGAAGCTCCCTAGCTTCTGAAACTTCGAGCCCTGCAAGAATCAAGATTGCCTGACATTCCCTTAGGCTACCTAGTGCTATAAAAAAAAACTTCAGCTGGTCTTTTCTTGACTCCTTGCCCCACGCCCTTCAGCCAAATTAAGCGCAATTGAAGAAGCTGGACGCGAAAGCTGTTCTTTTAAAGTGCCGCATAGTCTTAAGCTCAGGCTTGAGCGGTAGAAGATAAAAAACCCAGCCTCATAATGAATCGCAGCTGAAATCCTTGATGACTTTTAATTTTCATACACTTGGGGCTTAGGGTTTATTTATCTTTGGCGGCTCGACTTGGGCTTTCGCCCAAGATCTCCCTCGCCCAGCTATTCTCATTCCTTTTTTTAACAAAAAGGAACGAGGCTGAGTTTAGATCTTGCCCTGGACTCTCAAAGCTCATGTGCCTTGGAGCTTGATAAGTTGGCAGCTCATGTTTATTGCCTAGTTAGAAGTTGCAAGCTTTGAGCAAGAAAAAAGAGAAGAGCCAGCGGTAAAATGCTGGCTCTCTGTCAATCTGGGAGGAGCCCCTCAAGAATACTCTCAATCCATAGCTGGAATATTTAAGAGAGGATGATTCTATTACTCTGTCGAAGCCTTCTCTAGTGAAGATGGTCTTTTTTTAAAAGAAAAGAAAATGCTCTTTTTCTAATATAACCAGATGACTAAGGTAGCGAGGGGCCTATATTCTTCCCTCGCTTAGTCATAGAAAATTTCTCACCTTCTAAACTTTTACTCCAAACCATACTCTTTGACCTTTGCAATCAGGTTGGATCTCGAGATACCAAGTTCTCTGGCAGCCTCACTTTTGTTGCCCTTAAGTCTAGTTAGGCTTTCCTCTATCATCTTTTTTTCAAGCTCCTGGAGGGCATCCTTCAAAAGAGTATTCGTTGTACTCAGCTCTGAAGTGGTCGTCGAATCGCTTAGAATGGATCCTCTCCGAACCTCGGGCGAAAGCATTGAGGCCGTAATTTCAGCCGTTTCTCCACTTAAAATCCATGCTCTTTCCATTTCGTTTTGAAGTTGGCGAACGTTCCCTGGCCAGTCAAAGTCACAAAGAATTCTTAATGCCTCATTCGATAATGTCTTCACGGCTTTATCATTTCTTCTTGCTATCTCCTCTAGAAAATGAATGGCCAACAAAGGTATATCACTTCTACGCTGTCGCAAAGCCGGCAAATGAATATTCAATACGTTGAGCCGGTACAACAAATCCTCACGAAAGCGTCCTTGCTTCACCATTTCAACAAGGTTCTTATTTGTAGCTGCAACAATTCTAACATCAGCATGTCTTTGCTTATTCTCCCCCACTGCTGTGAAAGTCCCATCCTGCAATACTCGAAGCAGTTTTGCTTGAAGTGCCAAAGCCATCTCACCAATTTCATCAAGGAACAAAGTTCCACCATCTGCAGCCTGAAAAATACCTTCCCTATCTTTGATTGCTCCCGTGAATGCTCCTCTTACATGTCCAAAAAGCTCAGACTCTAAAAGGCTTTCACTGAAAGCAGCGCAATTTTGGCTTATAAAAACCTTGTTCTTTCTTATACTATTAAAATGAATAGCCCGCGCGATTAGCTCTTTACCTGTTCCTGATTCCCCACTTATCAAGACTGGTATTGGAGCATCGAGAACCTTTTGTACCAAGTCAAAAACCTCACGCATTGCTGGACTATCCCCAACGATGCTAGAAAAACTCGATTTCTCTCCCAATTGCCGTCGCAGCAATGCATTGGCATCTTGAGATTCCTTCAACTCAGTGTATAAACGTTGAGTTCTTAAGGCAGCCTTCACTCTTGCAACTAGCTCATCGCCTCGAAAAGGTTTGGTGATGTAGCCGTCAGCACCTTCGTCAAGAGCACGGGTAATATCTTGGTTATTGTCATTAGCCGACAATATAACGGTAGGTATGAAGCGAAAAACCGAATCGCTCTTAAGGTGTTTTAAAACCTCATAACCATCCATTCCAGGCATATTCAGATCGAGAAGGATTATGTCTGGATTTTCAGCTCCAACTCTTTCTAAGGCTTCCTTTCCAGAGTTTGCAGTTGATACCTCGAAGCCTTCTTCATGTAATAATTCTTGCAACGCAAAAAGTGAATCTCTGTTATCATCAACAGCAAGAATTCTCGATTTTGCTGACACAAAAAGCCTCCAGAGTAAAATTATCAAATGCCTTGAAAAAAAAGGAACTAGGACTAGCCTTTCATCATTTCAAGGAATTCCTTGTTGCCCTTCGTTCCTTCAATCTTGCTTAACAACCACTCCATTGCCTCTACTGGATTTAGCGGGGCAAGCACTTTTCTAAGGAGCCATACCTTCTGTAGTACATCGTTTTTAAGTAGTAACTCTTCTTTTCGAGTTCCTGATTTATTCAAATCAATTGCAGGAAAAACTCTACGATCGGAAAGTTTGCGATCGAGCACTAGTTCCATGTTGCCCGTTCCCTTAAACTCCTCAAAAATCACTTCATCCATCCTGGAGCCCGTGTCAATCAAGGCCGTACCAATAATGGTAAGACTTCCCCCTTCCTCTATGTTTCGTGCCGCTCCAAAGAAGCGCTTTGGTTTATGTAGAGCGTTGGAATCAACACCACCTGACAGAATCTTTCCACTAGGTGGAACAACCGCATTGTAAGCTCTAGCAAGTCTTGTAATGGAATCCAAAAGTATTACAACATCGCGTTTGTGCTCAACAAGACGTTTTGCTTTCTCAATAACCATTTCCGCAACCTGAACGTGCCTTTGTGCAGGCTCGTCAAATGTTGAGCTTACCACTTCAGCTTTGACTGAGCGGCTCATATCTGTTACTTCCTCAGGACGTTCATCAATTAAAAGCACGATGAGAGTAACCTCCTTATGATTCTCCACGATTGCATTAGCAATGTTCTGGAGCAGTATCGTTTTTCCAGCTTTTGGCGGAGATACTATTAGCGCCCGCTGTCCTTTTCCAATCGGGCAGAATAATTCGATAATTCGGGTTGCCATGCCACCTTTCTTTCCTTCGAGCTTTAACTTTTCAAGAGGATATAAAGGGGTCAGATTGTCGAAAAGCACCTTTGTTTTCAGGACTTCTGGGGGATCGTAGTTGACGGAATTGATTTTCAACAACGCAAAATAACGTTCGCCCTCTTTCTCCCGTGGTGGACGAATCTGTCCTTCAATAATGTCACCTGTTTTAAGTCCAAACCTCCTTATTTGTGCAGGTGATACATAAATATCATCAGAACCAGGCAGATAATTAAAATCAGGAGCCCGCAAAAAACCAAAGCCATCCGGCAGGCATTCAAGCACTCCCTCCGCGTAGATACTTCCATTTGATTCGGATTGAGCTGTCAGGATTGTAAAGATTAAATCCTGTCTTCTCATATTATTTGCGGACTCAATACTAAATGTGCCAGCAAGTTTTACTAATTCTTCTGACGTGCATTGTTTTAATTCATTTAGGTTCATAACACCTTACCTAGATTAAAAAGACTTAACGAAATGTGATATTAAATTATGAAATTTATATACTTTTGAGATCCTCTACAGCTTCAATGAAAGTGATTTTAATAAGAAATACCGAGGATATTGGAGAAGCAAAATGACTTCTTTTGTTCACTTCTAGAGTAGCCAAAAAACATTATTCCTGTCAATAAGGTATTAAAAAAAGATTGAAAATCCACAATTTCAATGTCACATAGGACTCTTTAATGAAAATAAAGAAAGCTCTTTCATGCAGGGACAAAGCACTTAAGCAAGGGAAGCAATTGTTTTTCCCTTGTCCCTTTTCCTCTCAGCAATACTCTTTGCGGCTGGCCGCCTTACATAATTAGGCTCAAGTAAGGCAAGACTTTCCACAGAAAACAAAGGAGACTGATCCTTGGAGAGCCGACAGAGGTTTAATCCTAAGTGACTTGCACCCTTAATCTCCAACTCTGGAAGCAGGCCATTCAACGAAGCATCGAGGCAGGGACTGACCACTATATAGGATTCCAAGGCTTCCTGAGCACAGATAACAGCTATTTCGTTTTGGATTCTTGATGCCTCGACTATTCGCTCTTCTGACACAGTGAAAATCTCCTTATTAGCACCTTCACACCTATAGGCCGCAAAAAAAACTTCTTTTCTTTTGGCATCCGAAATTACAAAGGTTAAAGTGTCTATCTCAGCATATTCACTTGCGCAAGCCATGAAGGAAGAGATTCCTGAAATCGGTTTCTGAAGTGACAGGCAAAGCCCTTTAGCAAATGCAAAAGCAATGCGAAGTCCCGTGAAGGAGCCTGGCCCCAAACCGAGCACTATTTTCCCAATCTCTCCAGGCGATATTGACGCTTTTTTGCATGCTTCAATAAATAGTTTCAAAATCTCTTCATTGTGTGAGAGCGGGCTGCTGCCAAAGAACTCGTAGTTCCTTGCTCTCTCATCATTCATAAGGGCTAAGGACAGCAAGGCTGTGCTGGTATCTAGTCCTAGGATCCACACTAAACAACAAAGCCCTCAAATAGACGCCGAATATCATTGCTAACTGCGAATAAGGTTAAAAGGAGAAGAAACGCCACTCCAATCTGAGTCGCGACTTGCTGAACTTTTAAGCTTAAAGGTCTGCCAATTACAG
>JAAZON010000472.1 GCA_012797725.1 SAR324 cluster bacterium
AAGCGAATCATCCTGACAGCTATCAATGCAAAATATCATTACAAGGCCATATGCTCGCTTCACAATTTCGTTAAAAATGACAAACGATTGACAAAGGCTCTTGAAGAGAGTGGTTTTAGTGGAAAAGATCTTCAAACTCGTTGTGCTAAGTTTTATTACAACTTTCTTTCTTATCATTCCCCCATCAGAAAAAGCATAGGAACTGGCATTGGAACATTTCTCCAAGCGGAAGATTCAAAAATTGCGAGTGACATCCTATGGTACTTTACCCGACAGGATATCCCTGTGCTTCCAGTGCACGACAGCTTCATCATTGCCGAACGTCATGAGGAAGCGCTTCGGCAGGTAATGCAGAATACATATAAAAGCTACTTCGGCTTCGCTATTAACGTAGAACGTAAATGAGGCTCTGGAAAAGCATGAAAAACCTCTGCATTTTCATTCCTGACTTTATTGGAGTCCCTGACCGAAAGAAAAACTCTTCTGGCTACATCACTACAAACCAGTTCAGTGAAGATAAAGCGATACAACGAGTCATCAGTTGTTTTTGTGTCAAATCTTCGGAAACGCCAAAAGAAGGCATTGGCTACACGCATCACTGTGTGCAAAGCAACCGAACCCGAATTGTTGAACATTTTTGAGATTTGAGATCTATGAACCCCTGTAATCCGACTAACCTCCACCAAAGGTATTTTTCGGCCTTCCATATATTCAAGACGGCTTATCAAACGATTGAGCCTGAACTTCAGCATAAAATTAATCCTCCTCGTATTTTCTATGAGTCATACATACTTTTTATAAAGTACGGTTTGGCGCAGATACGAAGCAGAAATCATTTATTTTTTCTTCTCCTGAACAGAAATAATGTTGAACAAGTTCACCATGGAGGAGGTTCACTTTCCGTACTTTTGTCGCAGCATGTTTTGAAAATCAGATTTTTTTGGCTGCTTAGTTGGCTTTTTATAAAAAGACCTCGTGTATCAGGCCAAGGTTGTATTTTTCTGGGGATTTTATGAATGACGAAGAAGACGAATTTATAAATTTGTTACTTGGGATGTGGGTTTCTGGACTGCTAGATGAGTTCTTAAGAGAATGGTCGATTACAGCACCTGATCCAGATAACCTGGATTCGAGCGATCCTCTATACATGTATGAGGACCAAAAGGACCGAGATGAAGATTGACTGGGGGCATTTGTCCCAGAGAGCCATTTGCTCTCATCCATGATTTGTAGATTCACCCCATAACGATAATGGGGATTTATTTTCAGGTTATAGGGTTATAGCCCTCCCTTCCAGGAAGCTATAGTATCCTCTCTTGCTGAATATAATATGATCCAGGAAATTGATTCCTACCACCTTAGCGGCCTCCCTAAGCCGTTCTGTAATGCGCCGGTCCTCTTCGCTTGGTATCAAATCGCCGGAAGGGTGATTATGAGCAACCAGGATCGAACAAGCCCGATCCACCAATGGGTCAGCGAGCACCTCCCTTGGATGAACTTGGCAACTATTTGCTAGGCCAACTGTCACAACCCTACAAGCAATAACTTCATTTGCCCCACTCAATGAAACACATACAAAGGTTTCCTGCTTACGTTCAAGGAAATGTTGAAACAAAGGAAGTGCATCCTTAGGTTCTTTAATTCGGAGACCTTCTGGAATAATTCTTCGACGTGCAAACTCAAGTGCTGCACATATGACACAGGCCTTGGCTTCCCCTACTCCTCTCAGCTCTAGAAGATTCTCAACAGCAAGATTGCCATTCTTCTCATCCACTATTGCGAGGGTCTTGGCCGCCAATGCTAGGACGTTGTCTTCTTTGTTGCCACTTCCCAGAAGAACCGCCAATAGTTCTTTATCAGACAAAAAGCGTGCACCTCGACTAATAAGGCGTTCACGAGGGCGGTCCTCGTTGGCGAGTTCAGAGATCTTCTTCATACATATATGTATCGTAAAAATGCCTCAAAAGTTTCCTAACTATGCAAACTACTTTGGTTTTTCATTTACCTTGCTGATAAAATGAGGTATTAGATATGTAGTGAAGTTAAATATTTAGGCCGATGGAAACAAGAGTGCTTTCCTTCGAAATTATTCTATTGGTAATAGATGTCAGTCTATCTTACTCCAGAAGACAAGGCTCGTGTTGAAATAGATGGCGCCCTTAATAGGGCCGGCTGGAACGTCCAGAATTACAAGGACGCCAATTTAGGGGCTTCCCTTGGAGTGGTTCTCCGATTTGTTCCGCTTAAGAATCGTAAGGAAGCTGACTATGTTCTCTTCTTGAACCGAAAGCCCGTCGGCGTCATTGAAGCCAAAGCAGAAGGCACAACACTAAGTGGTGTAGCGGAACAGTCTGAGACTTACCTTGGGAAGCTTGCCGACAGTGGATGGTCTTCTGAAGACGATCTACGTTTCCATTACGAAAGCACTGGAACAGAAACCTTCTTTCGAGATCGAAAGGATCCTGACTCACGATCACGCCGAGTTTTTTCCTTTCACCGCCCCGAGACTCTTCAGGAATGGCTCTGTGAATCCGATACATTACGAGGTCGTCTTAGATCCCTTCCTGTCTTAGTTGAGACCGATCTATGGAATTGTCAAAAAATAGCGATCAAGAATCTGGAGAAGTCATTCTCTGAAGCACGCCCAAAGGCTCTTATCCAAATGAGCATGGGCAGTGGAAAGACATACACTGCAATTACATTCATCTATCGTCTTATTAAATTTGGCGGCGCTCGTCGAGTTCTTTTTCTTGTTGACAGAAGAACCCTTGGTATTAAGACCAAGAGAGAATTCCAATCTTTTGCTACTCCCGATGATGGAAGGAAGTTTACCGAGATTTACAATGTCCAGCATCTAACTTCGAATGTGATCGATCCCGTCTGTCGAGTCACAATAGCCACTATTCAGAGAGTTTACGCCATGCTGAAGGGCGAGGAGATAGATCCTGAGCTTGAGGATCAATCAGCTTTTGATGGACTTCCTCTGCCTGCCTCCCCTAAAGAAGTCGTGTATAACGGCAACATACCAATAGAGGCATACGATTTTATTGTTGTTGATGAATGTCACCGTTCAATTTATAACCTCTGGCGTCAAGTCTTGGAGTATTTCGATAGCTTCCTAGTTGGTCTTACTGCTACCCCAACGAAGTATACCATTGGGTATTTCGACCAGAATCTCGTTATGGAATACCCACATGATAGAGCGGTGGCAGACGGCGTGAACGTTGGTTATGACACTTACATCATCAACACAAGAATCACATCCCAAGGTGCAACGGTGGATGCCGGCGAATATGTCGACAAACGCCACAGAGTAACCCGCAGCGTGAGATGGGAACAATTGGACGATGATCTGACCTATCAACCAACTCAACTCGAT
>JAAZON010000473.1 GCA_012797725.1 SAR324 cluster bacterium
TGAAGAAAAGAGGATTCTTAACGGTGAGATTGAGCTTTACATGGGCGCTGCTAAAGAAAAGATAAAAATTAATTTGGAATCTGCCGAAAAAGTTACGGCCTTCTGATTCTGATTAACCCCACTTCGCGGATTCGCCTTAGTAGGCGAACCCTGCTTCGAGGGGTTAACCCGCCGTAGCACTTCGATATTTCTTTCACTTTAGCTTGTAGTGGAAACTTGAATGCCATTGAGTAATTCCTATTAGTTATACTCGAATTGGCGAAGGCGGGTTAATGCTGCTCATTTCAACCAGCGGAATCAGAATCGGAAGCAGTAAGGCAGACTCAGACAGCCGTTGGCGGTTAAGCGGACTGCAGGAAGCGGGAATAAAATGAAGCTAGCATTTTCCCTGTTGGCCTTTCTTTCTTTTTCTCAAGCAGCTGTTCTCAATGCGATCGGAACTTTTGAGGAATATCTGATGGTCTCCGCAGCCCCAAGTACATCAGTCTCTGTATCAGTATGGGCTGGCTTTTCAGTTCTTTCGACAATCAAGTTTCTTGAGTCTTCAAAACATGCTTCACTCTTAAGCCAGACTTGCGCTACCGATAGAAGATGACATAAATCGCTTGCGTTTCTGAAACGACGCTTAGGATTGGTGCTCAAGCAGCGCATTATTAAGCGTCTCAACATTGTAGGATATCGCTCTGGAAGTGGCGGAAATTCCGTATCGGTTTTCAAAACTCTTAAGGTGAGGCCGCTTTCGATCGTAAGCTTCTCGGACGGTGGGAGATGCCCGGTCAACAGTTCATAGCCTATTACACCTATTGCAAAAATATCACACTGCTCATTAAATTTCCCTGTTTGAATGTATTCTGGTGCCCAATATTGAGGTGTTCCCACTAGATGCTTCTCGTTATCCTCACTTTTAACATAACTTGCTATTCCAATTCCAAAATCAGCAATTTTAAGTTCGCCTTTCTCATCAAAAAGTATGTTTTCAGGCTTTAGATCCCTGTGGAAGATTCCAGCTTCATGAAGAGCGGCTACTCCAGCGCTGAGTTTGTACAAAATATTTACAATCTCCAATGATGACCAGACCCTTTTACTTGCTATTCGTTCGGCAAGATTTCCACCAGGAAGGTAGGGCATTGTGTATGCAATAAAATCATCATCATCAAAAATATGATAACTTGATAATACATTTGGATGTTTGACCAGGCGAGAGAGACGAAATTCCTGGACGAGTCTATCTCGCAGATAAGGAAAATCAGAATTGTCATTTTTGTAGACTTTAACAGCACAATACTGAGAAGGAGTATCCACATGCTGGCAAAAATAAACTCCTCCTTTGTCACCTGCATTCAGACACTCAATCAATCGGTATTTTCCTCCAATTATCGTACCTGGAAGTATATGCGCAAAAAACTGTTGATTCATTTTTTTGTCTCCGGCTCTAATTCAAGATCCAATGTTTCTTTTGAGAACTCTGCTTCCTTGATCTCTTGTTTGAGTCTTAATGCTTCATGGATCTCAATGTCAGGAAACAAAACACGAATATTTACAGGGGTATTTTTAGTGGATTTTCGTAGGACCAATCAAAACTGCCGTTTCAGCAATTTGAAGTCATCATGCTTAGGGTCTCGCATTTCCCAATAGCTTTCCACAGGAGCATTAAAACGGAGATCCATCACCTTAGTTCGAAAGAATCTCAGCATGATTGCTATGGGTATCAAGGCGACAATCCAAGCAATACCAAGTATTACAACACTCATGACGATGCTTATTTTCTCAGCAAAACGCATCCACCCCTTCCAAACAGGCCTGATAAGATTAGGTGCCAGATAACCAAGCCCAAGGAGTAAAACAGCAAATGCAGCCAAACTTAAACCCCAGGTCATGTCACTGTGCCAATAGATGCGGTAACCTCCCATTATAAGAGTTATAATTGCAAAAATGCATACAAATTCCTTTACGTGTTGGCGAATTGATTTTCTAAAATACAACTCATCCAGGGGATCCTTCTTAGGTGATGAACTGACTAGGCTTAATGACACCTGCACTTTCTCACTCAATCCAGTTCGAATTTCTTCTGCCAAGCTTCCTTTTCCTGCCACTTCGGTTGTTCCTCCTTCTTAAACAAGAAGTTCTCAATTACCAGATAATCCATTTCAGTACGCATGAAACACGTATAAGCTTCTGATGGTCTGCATACTATAGGTTCTCCACGAACATTGAAACTTGTATTTACAAGGACTGCGCAACCAGTTTTTTGGTAAAACGTCTCAATCAGACGGTAAAATGTTGGGTGTGAATTCTTCTCCACCGTCTGAACTCGGGCTGAATAATCCACGTGAGTAACCGCTGGTATGTCAGATCTAGGCACGTTTAGTTTCGCAATCCCAAATAATTTCTCTTGTTCTGCTGTCATCTTAATTCTACGCTTTTCAAGTACCGGGGCTACTAGCAACATATAGGGCGATTCACATGTAATATCGAAATATTCCGATGCGTGTTCGAGTAACACCGCCGGAGCAAACGGTCTAAATGACTCTCTGAATTTAATCTTAAGATTCATTTTCGATTGCATGGTCTTCGAACGAGGATCTGCTATGATACTCCGGCTTCCTAATGCCCTTGGGCCAAATTCCATCCGCCCTTTAAACCAGCCGATGATTTTCTCCTGTATAAGCAAATCAGCTACCGTATCGAAAAGACTATTATCATCCAGTTCTGAATAAACAGGATTGAATTCTGCTAAATCATCAAGAATCTCCTGCCTAGAATAAGATGGACCAATCAATGTATTTTGCTGAGCATCGTGTAATCCATCAGTTGTTCTCTTGTTTCCAAGATAACCATACCACACACAAAGAGCTGAACCCAAAGCCCCACCAGCATCTCCTGCAGCTGGTTGGATCCAAAGTTTCTTAAATGGGCCCTCTCTCAACACACGACCGTTACCAACGCAATTTAACGCCACACCACCCGCAAGACAAAGGTTATCAGAACCCGTTTCTTTGTGCAGATAATTTGCTTGCCTTAGCATGGCTTCTTCCACAACGACTTGGATCGATTTTGCCAAGTCCATCTCACGCTGAGTCAAGGGAGTTTCTGGTTTGCGCCTCGGCCCTCCAAAAAGCTCCGCAAAATGATCGTTGGTCATGGACAGGCCAGACATGTAATCAAAATACTTGAGGTTCAAATGAAAGGAACCATCCTCCTTCAAATCTATGAGATTATCATAAATTGTCTGAACATATTTGGCGTCACCGTATGGCGCTAGGCCCATCACCTTATATTCACCGGAGTTAACTTTGAAGCCCGTAAAGTAAGTAAATGCTGAATAGAGCAACCCCAATGAGTGCGGAAATTTAATATCCCTTATAATTGAAAACTCATTTCCCTTACCTATTCCAAGGCTATTTGTAGTCCACTCACCAACACCATCAATCGTTAAAATAGCAGCTTCTTCGAATGGAGAAGGATAAAATGCGCTTCCAGCATGACTTTGGTGATGCTCTGTGAACAACACTTCACCCCCATAATTTAACTCGTTTTTTATGGTTTCAGGAATCCACAATTTTTCTTTCAGCCAGAGTGGAAGAGCTTTTGCATAAGAAGAGAATCCTTCAGGTGCAGTAGTTAAATATGTCTGCAAAATCCGCTCGAACTTTAACACAGGCTTATCATAGAAGACCACGTAATCAACCTTGTCGATACTTACGTTCGCTGCATTGAGGCAGTACTCCGCTGCATGGCGAGGAAAGTCAAAGTCATGTTTTTTTCTTGTAAAACGCTCTTCTTGAGCGGCAGCTATAATTTTGCCATCCTGCACAATACAAGCTGCACTATCATGGTAGAAGGCCGAAATACCGAGTATTGTAATTGCCATTTCAAACTCTTTATGAACAAAATGTTGAAACGTCACACCGTTAATGCTTGTCTTAGCTTCCCATATCAGTGGGCGAATTTCAATCCAGCCCCCCATTTGCGTCAAGTAGATACCTCTATAGAGCTAAGGTATATAATTATGCATATTTTCCTGATATAAATGGTCAGCTATGGGAATTTCATGCTTTATAGTCTGTTGCAATGAGGAGTCGCATATTAGGCGTTGCCTTGAGAGTATCTGCTGGTGTGATGAAATCATTCTGATTGATAGTGGATCCACAGACAGAACCCTTGACATCGCGAAAGAATACACTTCAAGAATAGTCTTTCGCCCTTGGCAAGGTTACGTTCTGCAGAAACAAGTCGGCTTAAGTTTGTGCACTCATGAGTGGGTTCTTAACATTGATGCAGATGAGGAGGTGTCGCCCGAGCTCAGAAAAGAGATTGAAGCGGTGGTAAACGGCACTCAAACTGAAACCATTAATGGTTACTACATTAGCAGAGTAGTCTACTATCTGGGGCGCTGGTGGCGAAATGGAGGGTGGTATCCTGAATTCAGACTTCGTTTAGTACGAAGAAACAAGGCAAGTTGGGGAGGCCGAGATCCTCATGAGAAAGCCTTGGTTACTGGAGAAACTGCTTATCTCAACGGAGAACTTTATCATTATACATATCAAAATATGTATGATCAGGTTAGAAGATTAAACACTCATGCTAAGTCAGCTGCCCAGAGTATGTATGAAGAAGGCCAAACAACCTCAGTTCTTGGAATACTAGCAAAACCTTTCACTCGTTTCGTTAAACACTTTATATTGAAAAAGGGCTATAGGGACGGACTTCCCGGATTTCTCATCGCAGTCTTGGAGTCCTATTACGTCTTCTTAAAATATGCCATGCTATGGGAACTCCATCAAGAAAATCTCAGAGGAGACAAGAAATCGTCTGAACTATGAGACTTCACTTTTGGTTTTCGAATATTTTCAATCGCCATTCGACAATCAAGAGACAAAGATTAGCTTTATTTCGTGCTTTTTATTCGAGGAACTATCGTCTCTTCTTCTTCGGCCAAGCCATTTCTCTCATTGGCTCATGGATAACTCAAGTTGCAACAAGCTGGCTTGTTTATCGCTTGACACATGATCCCTTCATGCTAGGTTTGATAATATTTTCAGGCCAGATGCCAGCCTTTATATTTACACCCTTTGCTGGAGTATTAATTGATCGTTTTAACTTGCATCGCATCATTATAGCCACTCAGGTTGTCTCCATGCTCCAATCTACAGCCTTAGCAGTGCTTACTCTCAGTAGCCTTATTAATATTCCATTGATTTTCTTTCTCTATTTCATTCAAGGAGTAGTGAATGCCCTTGATATTCCTGCAAGACAAGCATTTGTCCTACAATTGGTTGACAACCGAAACGATCTTCCTAACGCCATCGCGCTCAACTCATCAGTATTCAACGGGGCAAGGTTAATCGGACCAGCTATTGCTGGTATTCTTATCGCTGCCTTTGGCGAAGGCCTTTGTTATGCAATTGATGCAATAAGTTATGTAGCTGTTATCGCAGCATTGCTATCCATGCATCTAGAAGCCAAGCCGAGGACACAAGATAACAGGAATCTTGCAACTGAATTCAAAGAAGGACTTATGTACTTACGTTCTTTCCCATCAATACGTGTACTGCTTGCTATGTTGGCGTTAATCACACTTAGCGCCACATCATATATTACGCTTATGCCTGTATTTACAAGTGAGGTATTGCATTCCGGCCCTCAAACTTTGGGGCTCCTAATATCGGCTAGCGGACTTGGCGCCTTTGTTGCGGCACTCTGGCTCGCTGCGAGAAGGGACGTTAGAGGACTTCTTAAAAGAATGCCGATGATATCAGCGTCATTGGGCATTTCACTTATTACATTCAGTTTTTCCAATTCAATTTGCTTGTCCGTAGTCTCCCTGTTCCTATCAGGATTTTTCATGATTAGTCATACCGCTTCCTCAAATACATTATTACAAACTCTGGTGGATGACGACAAACGCGGAAGGATCATGAGTTTCTATGCTATGGCATTTCAAGGCACGATGCCTCTTGGAGGCTTGGTAGCTGGAATCCTTGCGGACTCTGATTTGTTGGGACCTCAGCTCACAATCATGTGGGGAGGTCTACTTTGCCTAATTGCCGCACTTAGCTTCTGGCATGAAGTCCCCAACCTTCAAAGTCATATCAGGCCGATATATGTAAATAAGGGAATCATCTCTGCAAATATGTACAGCTAAGACCAGAGACGTATCCCCCATTTGCTTTTTAGAAAATCTGAATCATGCTCTGGAGGCATTCGCCCATTCTCTATAAAACTAATGGCTTCTTCAGTAAATTCCACACATTTTTTTATAATATCAGACTCCTCTTTGTTTCTTGGGGCTGAAACTTCGCGCCCCATTGTGCAGTGAAGCCGCACAACATCCTTTGGAACATTCTTATCAGCAGCATGAGCGTCCGGAGTCGAGGCTTCTGCGACTTGAACATTTTCACTTGCTCCCATCATTCGATGTATGACCCCTGCCTCTAAACTCAAACTATCCCCTGGCTGCATAAGCCATGTACAAACCCTCCCTTCCTTTACTGCCAGAGCCCAAACAGTTCCTCTGATACAAAGCCAAGTTTCACTTTTCTCGTTGTGGTATTGCAAGCTTAAGCATCCAACCCTGCCTTTTCTTGGTTCTTCAATTTTAAACGTATACCGATGAGACGGATCATAACCCCAAATAACTAGTTCCCTCCCCCATATCCACTGATCCACTTTCATGAAAATACAATCTCCCAGAGAGACAATTAAATACACATTGCAATATCAATTTAGTCCCATACAATCTTCGCCCGAATGGAGGGACTGAACACATAAGCATTATGCTTCTATTACAAGAAAATGAAAAACTTGTATTTCATTGCACCCTAAACTTTAGGTTCATTGGGCTGCTTTAATAAGGTTCAACTTAGCTGGAATTCCAATAAAATCCAAGATTGAATGAATCTGTTCTAATGGTTCATCAGACCAACTTTCAGGATTGTTTCTCATCATCCTGAGATCTTCTATTATAAATTCACAAGAATAACATCGGTTATCACGCAAGTTAATCAGATTAACAGCTCTGTCTGATGCACTCCACTGGAAAACCACCACATCTATTCCCTGACCTACTGAATGTGCAACATAGGTACGAGACATATAATCTTGCCCGCCTGTAACTAGTGCTGTTCTTGGGGTCATGCGGTTATTCAATCTTCGTACTGCAATTGCCATACGCCAAGTTGATAACAAGAGCTGCCTGAGATCTTTTATTTGTTCTTCACTCTTGAGCACAGGGTGATCGACACCAAAATAATCTCTGAAACTTCCACGAGCCAATTCAAACAATGGAACTCCACGGTAGCGAAATTCCATCAGTTCCTCCTTTGGAACATTTAAAATAGTACGCCAGGTATCTTGAATCTCATCAGGCTGCAAAAAACTCGATAGATCTTTGCTCTCCAAACTACCCCAACGGGCAAGCATTCGCTGCTCCGCTATACAAGCAGGACAGCTTCTAATATTACGCTTCCATTCGTGCTCAGAATCACGTTCGCAAACTGGGAAAATCCCATTACAGCGAAGCTGAAAAACATCTTGCCTCAAATATCGAAGGTAATTTCCAACAAGATACATCAAGCCAGCCTCAGCACTCGAAGATGAAAAAGGAGCAAATAATATTATACTCATAGCGCACACACCGAAACAGGACACCCCGTAGAGGCATCTCTATAAACTAAATAATAAACCAATTGAGAATTCCTCTCGCCATCATTAACGATTGGAATATATTGCTGAACTCCATAGGGCTGATCGACAGAGAAAGCTTCTGTAAAATCCGGATCCCCTAATGTCAGTTCTCTTAAAGAATAGGGAGGAAGTGGACGTGATTCCAACGATGTCTGAATTAATTCTCCCCTTTTGTCCTGTTTCAGCAATGCAAGCGCTGGCTGCTGCTCAGATTCCGATATATTCAACAGAAACAAAGATGTCTTGGTGTATTTGTCTCTAATTGCCAGACCAAGAGGTATTGCAATATCAAGACCATCCTTCTCATTCAGACTTTTCTCCCTATGGGGGTGAAAACGAGCCGAAAACCCATCAGTAACAAACTCAACCACACAAGAGGATGGACTAATATCCAATCGAGGTTGTGAAGTACTGACTTCTATAATAATTCCGACTGCCGCTGACTTTTCTGATTCTAACGCAGGGAAAACATCATCAATACAAATACCATCAGGTTGACTAACTCGACCACCATCGAGGGTTACACTTTTTAATCCGATAGCTTCTCCAAAAGCTGTAAGTTTGCATTGAGCTGGATATGGTGCAGTTAAGGAGCCTGCAGATGGAAAAAAGTGCACAAGAGTTTTTGTTTGATTACTATGCACTCCAAAGGTATGCCATTGAATAGATTGCATCAGCCCACCGCACTCAAAAATTCTTCTTTTTTCGAACCTGGATAAAGCTCCAAAACCTGCGCGCCTACAACTCCGCCTCCGTGCATCCCAAATCGCAGGTATGCACGAAGCGTTTTGGCACTGTCCTTTGGAAGGGATGTTTCAAACTCTACATCCAAGGCTAACAAACGTACTCCCAGTGGAGAAATCAACAGCTCAGTCTCTGGAATCCGTGCTCCAAAAAAAAGCTGACAACGAAGACGCGCTTCTTCTTGCGAATGATTAACCACGCATAGAAGCGGATGACGAGATGAAGAAAACACAACGGGCATAAAGCCTGTTCTTTCTCCACTTATAATCTCAGGTTCTCCAAGCATGGAGGCACTAGCACCACTGATTAAACGGCATCCCCACCAACATGGCTTTGTGTAGCGTACCATCAAATGTGCATGGCGTATCCCACTTTCAAGTTTGCAACTTCCTAGGAACTGCCCCACTTCAAGTGCTGTGGGATTTCCTGCCTTGCTTGTAAGCTCAGCTTCATTCACCAAAGAGCCATCTGCATCATAGAAACTCAATAATGCTGTCGATGCTCCGGCATCCTTAGACCAAGGGAGCCAAAGCAAATAACTTTCGATAAAAGAACCTGATGCAACCCAAAAATGTTTTACATGCTGCGAATCAGACGCCACTTAAAACACTCCTAAACTTATATTCTCAAGTTATGATAATTTCATTTCCACTAACTCAACAAAGGTTCAAGCCCAGAAGCATTAGCTACCACTCTAACTGCCTAGCCCAGCTTTTGCGAACTCAAAAACCCTCTTAAATATTTTCCCAACAACCTATATTGTGGACAAGTTCGTATCATACCTTGAACTTATCTGAAGAGTTACTTTAAGTAGCTTGAATTATCAATAGTAAATTATCTATTTTAGCGAATGCCTGGAAGTAAAATCGAGAGAATTTTGAGCTTTAAGCATGGTTGCTAGCTCTGCTTTGGCCTCGACTTCTATTGAGTTGTGAAAATTTAAGAAAATTCATGTGAATTCAATAGATTATCTGCTTCGTGAAAATTGCAACCTGAAAACTTACTTCTGGACTTGCCTACTCCTTTTAACCGACTCGTGAGCGAATTATCAAGTTTAATAAGGATTTTTCCGATATTAAAGACATAAGGTAGAACTGGGGTTTTATGCGTAGCGCCGAAGAGAAGAAGACACTCATTGTGAACTGTGTAGGTTATGGCTTCATCTGTGCTCTTGTGATCTTCACTCTGACACTTGTTTTTGGAAACCGCTTTTTTGGAATGATGCAACTCTTTGGTCTTGAAGGCCTTCAGGCTAACCCAGGCTTTATATATGACGATTGTTCACTTCCAGAAAATAAGAATAATAAATTCTGCCAACCCAAGGAAAGCTATACTGAAAAAGATTGGAAAGATATCAAACACTCAGGGAAAGATTACGTCCCGTTCAATTTAGTGCCAAAGGAGTGGGAAAAATAGAGACTCAGGCGTCTCCTGAGTCCAAATCTCAGAAGTTATTTCTCAATTTTAAACGTTTCATTCTTTGTAGTCATAACAACAGAAAAGCTCTCTACAATGCCACGATCTATATCTGGTGGTAGAAAAAGTGGCCCTTTACACCCTGAAGACAAAGGGAAGCCGTAGGAACCCCACCCAAATAGATGAGATACATTGCATTGCTGGGATGATGGCCAAGAAACCTTCGAATCTCATCTTTGGCAGCGCTCATGCTTAAAGAGCTCGAAAAAACAAATGGATTTGATTTAGCTGCAATACTTAATGTTTCCGGTGGATTGGAGGAA
>JAAZON010000474.1 GCA_012797725.1 SAR324 cluster bacterium
ACCATCTCTAGTATCACTCCAGAGATAAGAGCCGCTTAATCCGATGGAACCAGCAGCCCCCGTATATAAAGGATAGGAAAAACCAGGCCCATAAACATAGCTAGGCTGTTGTAAATCTTTATCTTGCTCAGGGGGACCAAAGTCTTTCTTAACTTCCTCTTGTTTCCCGGTTTTGTTGCCCATGAAAGATAAAGATAGGTTTCCAAACCGTCTTTCGACTCGCCCATATAACGATCTCAAGCCGGGATTAATTGCTATATCTTTGCTTAAGCCACTCTTGTTTGTTTCAAGAGTGTTAGAATCAGAATCTTTAGCATCGGAGGAAACTTGAAACCCCGCATTCCATGAAATTTGCAGAGGCAATCTTCCATAAAGACTTCCAGCAAGGCCCTTGCTTTTGTCACTACCATAGGCACCCGAGAGGAAGAAGGTAGTTTGACCTAATATTCCAGTTAAATCCAAACTTCCGATTTTAACAGTGTCAGAACCAAAAAAAGCAGGCTCTAATTGAAGAAAACTTAGAGCCCTCCACCTAAGGCCACCGTGATAAACATAGCCTTCTTCAAGGTCTGAGCTATTTCTTAATCTTCCGCCCTCAAGTGTAATTACGGGCCTGGCTTGAACAGCGAGAAGACCTGATTTCGCAAAAAAGTGTCGCTCTTGTATTATGTTTCCGCTTGACTCGTGAATACGCACTTCGACGTCATAACTCCCTTGCGGGAAAGAGGAAGTGTCGATTTCTTGAAGACCTGCATTCAAGATTTGGGAGTCTAGCAATCTCGATCCCTGGAAGAACTCAACCCTAGATCTTGAAGGGACAAAGATCCGAATAGGGCTTCCTCTTACCAAATCTTGATCCACAAGCACCTGATCGGTGTTTTCAACCTTAGTTCCAGCATATTCAACACTCCCGACCAGCCTAGTACCTGAGCTTCTCAGTAGGCCAAGGTCTTGTCGTACTGCTCCCCAAAAGGTTCCAGCAGAGAGTTCTGTTAGAGTGTAGGAGCTTCCGTCGCCTGAGTCTCCACTATTCGAGTTATCTTGATTAAAAGTTCCTTCTCCCCTTAAGAAGCTTTTCCCTAAGCTAAATCGAGTTCTATGAGACAGAGACGAACTAGCCGGGAATGCCGAGGTGTTGCCGGAACTAGTAATTTGCACTCCCTGTTGAATGGCAAGCGCTCTCTCCGGATCGGGGAGTAAATTAGATCTGCTTACGCCACCAACTTTTAGATATTTGGGATCTATTGACAATATGATTCTAAAAGTATTGGGATCAAAAATAACACTTCCAATCTCAGGCATCTCTCGCCTGCCCATAATTTTGCCAGTGCAGAGTTCTTGTAGCTTAAGCTCCCCTCCGGTTATTTTTGATTGTAACTGTTCGACCACATCTCCAGGGGAATCAATTTCAAACCAGGTGTCCGAGAAGTTTGCTAGGATGTTCCCAATTGGAGTGTCATTTAGATAAAGATCGAAAACGGTGGTGTCATAATATTCTTCCACATTTTGAGTATCTGAAGGATTTGGCAGTGTTGGAATGTTCTCGGCAAAGAGCATGTTGGATGGGGACACAAAGAAAAAGCAGGCGAGAGCCAGAAGAGCGGCGCAATTTGAAAAAGAAATTTTTAATTTATGGTAGACTAAGTCTATATCCACTCTTTCCCCTTTGGGTCAAAGCCTCAAAAAAAACCTCGAATGAACCACACTACTATGGCGTGGAACTTTTAAACCTGAAAAATCCAAGGAACGATGATAGCCAATATGTCTTAGCTAACCCTAAAGGAAGGTATTCGTCAATCCAAAATCTTCAATGTTTGGGGATACTTATTTCTTCGATAGCAACTTCTTTCTCTTCGCCAATTCGCTTTTGAAAGCGAAGAAAATAACCAGGTTCAATTTCAACTTCCCTTGAATGGCCTGGGTAAACTCTAAAAGAATCTATCTTTTTACATTTCTCGACCTCAACCTCAGAGCCCTTACCCTTCTGATCGTCAGGACAAAGAAGAGGTGCATAGAGACGCATATGTATATTGCCGTTATTTTTAAAGATTACCTTAGATCCTTCGAAAGTCCAGTTAAAATCCACATTTAAGACCTTCGGCTCAACAAAGGCTAGCATACCAACAGTCGTAACAACTCTTAATACGGCCTGCTTTCGTTGGGCTTCTGTCTCAGCGGTGCCATCCGGTTCTGGTAGTTTATCTTGAGGATTAAAAACAAGCCTGTATACCCTCTCCTCATCCGACAAACCTTTTCTTAAGAGAAGACGCACTGTCCGGCTGCTCTTTGGTCCAATGGAAATACGTTTTGGAGAAACTAGAATATCATCAGTCTCTTCGACTTCACTGTCCTTGTTCGCAGGATCCTTAATTCTGACCAACTCTGATACTGCATAAATAGGCTTTTCCGAAGAGTTACTCACTCCAACATCGAGGAAGGGCTTACCCCCAGATTGAAACGCCACTATTGCGCTTGCAATAGAAACTTGCGCAAAAGAGGCAAAAGGCAGCAGCGTAGAGACAATGACAATAATAAGAGAGTAACTCTTTCTCATAAGAATGCTTCCAATCTGTAGTCTTAAATAACGATTATAAAGAGCATTTACAATCTCGTAACCATTCAGCCCAGGAAAGCCTTTGCCTTACTAGGGGGCTGAACAAGGGACATAATCTCATGGATATGGCATAAGCGTAAAGGTCAAAGTTCCGCTATATGTGCCAGCAACTGCCGCCCTCAACCTGCTTTCGGTAAATTCGATTTCAATGTTACCGTTCATTGTTCCGCCACAATCACTTTGTGTAGTGTCTGCTCCAGATTGAGTTCCTATGGAGGTCTCGTCTCCAGCCGTCATTTTTTTCTGACCAGTGGTGCCAATTTGATCGTTCCAATAAACATCGAAAATAATAAAATGCCCATTTCCATCGCTAACTTTAAAGTCAGGATCATGGCCAGTTGAAGCTTTGATCTTATAATTTGGTCCACCCTCATCGGCAGTTACATATACACAAACATTGAGGGGAACGTCGTTTCCCATGGGGCCCGATCCACTCCATGTTCCAAGCGAGAAATTTGATAAATTGGAAATGGAACGTGCAGCTTCCGCTGAAGGGGAGCAGAGCAAAACTAGAAAGAACAGGGTTATGTAACCGTAAGTCAATTTAAACAAAACACCCCTAAGGCTTCTAATGTGTTTATTGGCCATAGATAACTTGCCAAAAATACTCGCCAAGCTTCATCCTTCAACAAGCTGAAGAACAGAGAGCAAAGCTCAAATTTATTGAGAATTAAGTCTTTTCTCTAATATACAACATATTACATCTTTAAACAGCTTAATCCTCTCACCTCTCCATGGGAGCCACAAAAAGAGGCTCAAAACCGAGCACGCTATCTTTGATAAAGGACACGGACCAATCTGCGGGCACTTTTAACCTCCAAGAATCATCTGGATACAGGCGTTTCTGATTAATGGGAATGCATTGATTCACTCCCCCCTGACGACACACTTTGCCACCTGTCAGGCGCACGCTTACAGTACCTCGATTTGATATTATGACGGCATCGTCTGTTCTTTCTGTTCCGATTAAAACTCTGGGACTTGGGGGCTCTGCAAGGACGCTTATGCTAAGGTTAGTCTCCACCCTCAGTTTTGTATCTTTGCCATCAATTTTTACATTAATATATTCAGATTCAAATCCTTCCTTGTTTGCGGCGAAAGTAATACCAAAAACCCGCTCCACATCCGCTGCCGCGGGTTTTTCCCTCAGGCGAAGGCGGGATGGGAGCGACGCGGGGATCTTTCCCCCGATCCCGACGAAGAGAACGCCGCCGATCCGTTCCGGACGCAGGTCGAGGCGCCGGATGTTC
>JAAZON010000475.1 GCA_012797725.1 SAR324 cluster bacterium
CCAATCGCTGAAAATGGATTTGCCGGTATTGGTATTGGCGCTGCAATGGCGGGATTGAGGCCCATTATAGAGTTTATGACTTTCAACTTCTCATTAATTGCCATAGACCAAATTCTAAACACAGCAGCAAAGTCTCATCTTATGTCTGCAGGCCAACTTAAAGTTCCCATTGTGTTTCGAGGAGCAGGTGGCGCAGCTTTTCAGCTGGGGGCTCAACATGCAAATTCCTTTGAGCAATTTTACGCCTATACACCAGGCTTGATTGTTATTGCCCCTGCTACGCCCTACGACATGAAGGGACTATTAAAAAGCGCAATTCGAGATGAAAATCCCGTATGCTTTTTTGAATCTGAACTTACTTATAGTTTGAAAGGCCCCGTGCCTGAGGAAGAGTATCTCTTGCCGATTGGAAAGGCAGAGTGTAAAAGAGAAGGTTTGGACTTAAGCATTATTACTTGGTCAAAAAACGTGTTCTTAGCCCTCGAAGTTGCCGAAGCTCTAGCTGCAGATGACATTTCCGCTGAAGTAATTGATCTTCGAACCCTGAGACCTCTAGACGAAGAGGCTATTCTCAACTCGGTCAGGAAGACTAACCATGCCTTAATCATTCAGGAGCAGCATGAAGTGGCAAGTTACGGAGCTTATCTTGCTCATCTTATCCAGAGCAAAGCTTTTGATTACCTAGATGCACCAGTTGGATTGGTATCTGCACTAGAAGTTCCAATGCCCTATTCAAAACCACTTGAGTCTATCATACTCCCCTCGAAGGAACGCTGCATTTTGGAAGCAAGAAAGGTCATGAATCTCTCGCCTGCTTAATGAATAAATTGGCAAACCTGAATCATAACCTTGTCGATCGTCATGACACCGCAGTCGGATTAACTGCCGTCGACTCTTTGAATGTGCCTTACTGGATCCGAAAATTGCTTTATAATTTCTTACAATCTCAGCACAAATTGTTCCTAGTGCCATTCATATGGGTGTGCTAGATAGAATGTTAATTGAAGTATTAATTTCGTGGAGGGAGCATGAAGACTACAGTATTTATGAGGGTTGTGGGAGCCATATTTCTTCTAAGTTTGATTACATTTGAATGCCCTGCAGCTTCACTGAATGGGAATTACGAGGGATATCTCAGTTATAAGCGAACGATCAAAAGAGGAAATATAAGTTGCAATTCATACAGCTCTAGTATCCACCTTAAAATTACTTCGGTTAGGGTTAAAGGCAATGTGGTTAACGGTATTGTAAATTCAACAGTGGGTGATAAGAGATTTAAAGGCAAAGTTAAGGGCAACGGTTTTATAGCAACAGTAAAATTCCCCGGTATTTATTACGGACTAAGATGGAAGATGACCTTCACTCTTTCAAAGGTTTCTCCTTCTTCAGCAAATGCCAAACTTGAGAACTGGTCAAGCAAGAATGCTAGGACTTATTGCAACTATGTATACTCAGGTACCATTGGACGAAGCTGATAGATTTTTACAGCTATCCACCCACCCTACCACGGCTGCGACTTTAGCTGATGATGGTTTTTGCATGTTTGGGCTTGTGTTTGGACAAGACAAATTCAAGTCACTTTAACGGCTAGTTGACAAGCAGTGGCGACTACTGGAGTCTTGCCTACTATGGGTGCAAAATCCTTTTTAAAGGGTCAACGGTTACAGACTTTCTGGGTTGGTTCTTAACGAAATCGCATCAATATACTCTGAATCTGAGACACAGAGGTGCCGCCGCCGCTTGGAACAAAGTTCGTTGCCAAAGTGGCTGAAATTTTCTTCTTGTCTTTCATATATGTCTTACCTTTCTCTGTAGGACGCAAAAGCAAATTGGCTGGCGAACCTTGGCTGAGAGGAACCTTACCCGATGCTATAACCAAGAAAGAAAACGGATTCCTGACTACGCCAGCAGCAAAAGCTCTTTCACTCTTTAAGATCCTGAAATACTTTTTAATCCTAACTTTGAGCTGCACCGATAGTTGGCCTGAGGCCGGAGCTGGCGCGAGACCTAATTTCACACCTTTACCTTTTGCAAAATTCTTCAAGTTAAACTTGAGCAGTACTTTTTTCATATATTGAGACTCAGAATTAAGATACTCCTGGACTGCTCCGTGTTGGACTATCGTTGGGGTAGCTGAAGGAGTTGCCGTGGATGTCGGAGTCGGAGTCGGAGTTGGAAGCTCAGGGTTACCAGAAACAGATACGAAATTCACGACGAAATTATTATTTTCGCTCTCCGAAATATTTCCTTCACAAGCATACATATTAGAGGCTTCAATAAATAGTCCCTGACCCGTACAACGTCCACTAAACTCTGAAAATTTGACTGACCAATTTCGATCGGATGCTTGAAGCTCATCTTTTGGCGCTTCCACGGAAACCCATGTATTAGGAGCGACTGTAAAAGTACACGACAGCTCCTCGTTCGAAAGCAAAGGATAAACACTTTGTCCAGATGTCAATGCAAATGGACATTCCAAGAGCACGGGATGTCCTACATCCGGCAGAAATTGCCACACATTCACCCTTCCAAGCCGAGCTCCTTCTCCGCCAAGCTGTACTGTAAACGGAACTTGTGCATCAGAGCTGGGCATGAAGAAGCCCGTTACACACCAAATCACAAACAAAAAACTTAGGCTTAGCTTTTTCATAGCAATCCCCTTTCAAAGCTGAGAACAGGAAATCTTGCTACGGAGTATTAGCACGAAAACCATGCAAAATGAACACCTAAATTAGAAGAAAAATCAGCGTTCTTTTCTTAAATCAATAGGTGATTGGGGCTGCTTGTAGAAGTCATCTAGCTCCACTCTTGCTGGCCCAAATTCATTTATATCACTTTGGCTAAGGGCTATTTTGTTTTCATCTATGAATGCATCTGCTTTAAGTACGGTATCTTCACTCTCCGTTGTTGACGCTGCAAGGAGAGAAGAGGCGGTTATTGAATATTTTGAATTGATTGAGATTGTATGTCCGGTAGCACCCTTGTCACCTCTATTCTTTCACCGCTTGAATCTTTCTAAGAATTTTCTATTGAAGAAGATATCACTATCCCAAGAACTGCTCCAATTACCAAAGAAAAAAACAGATACTATGGAACTAG
>JAAZON010000476.1 GCA_012797725.1 SAR324 cluster bacterium
ACCCGAGAGAACCGTGGCCAAACCTAACCGCATCACCCACCATGTGATCGCAAGCTTCGGTTTTTGATTGAACCTACTAATTATTTTTTTTTCATGATTACATTATATCATCATAGAAAGAAAAAAGGCCAGACCGCAAATATATGCAGTCTGGCCTTAGATTTATTCGCTCAAGAAGGATTCAACTCCCCCTTCCAAGAGAAGCCTGAGCCTCTCAAGATCGGGAGACTTAATCGCACTTTTGCTCCGAAGTAGTGGCCCTATTCCCAATGATTGAGCAGTTTGCCAAAGAAGATCCTTCACCGAATTGTATTTGCTGACAAAGGTCAGCACTCGTAGAATCCTCTTCTCGGCGTCTTCGGCCGTGTTTTCACGAGACCAATCGATTCCAATCGGAATCTCCTCTCCGATACAATCTCGAAGTGTGATGTCGTCTCCCCACTTCGCAATTTGCCACAAAGCCTTGTTTTCCCAAGCGTTAACTACGTTCACTTTTCAAGACCTTGGAAACACTTGGGTCTTTTTTAAGGTTAGTTTCTGGGTTGGTGTCATGAAGTTTATCCCCATGTGAAGTCTCTCTTGGTTGTAGTAGATTAGGTAGTTTTTTATCCATTGTTTTAATTCCTCAATATTACTAGGTATTCCTTTAGTTATGCACTCATCTTGAATGGTTCTATTAAACTTTTCTATGTGAGCATTATAATTGGGTTTTCTTACTCTAATGTGTCTGTGCCTCACACCAGCATTAAGACTAAAGTATCTACCAAACTCTGAACCATGATCTGTTTGAATACACTTGATCTTGAATGGGGCTAGTTGCTTTAGGTTTCTAAGAAAACTGAGAGAGGTACCGGCAGAAGCTCTTAATTGTACTTCTGCATAAACCCATCTGGAATAGAGATCAATTGCTGTTGTGATATACCACTTAGTTTTATCATTTCTAAACCAGTATGGCAGATAATGAATAGTGTCAATCTCAACCAGGTCTCCTGGATTATCTGGAATCGGTCTTAATGTGTTCTTGTGTAACCGTTTCCATTTACTCTTTTTCTTGAGGAACTGTCCTTGATCTAAAACTCTGTTGACTGTACTAGTTGAGACTTTAATGTTCTGGCTTAACAATATCCTCTGTATAACAGCACCACAACGACTATGTCTTAATCTTTCTGCAATTATTGCATCTTTTGTCTCCTGTGATATCCTTTGAGGTGAGTGGTGCGGTCGCGAACTTTGAGTTGGTATGCCATACCTTTGATTCAAATATTTCGCTTTACTGCACCATTTTGTTATTGTCCCTGGAGAGCAACCCATATATCTGGATGTCTTCCTGACTCCCCAGCCAGATCGAACTAAACTAACTGCATTCATTCTTACTTTGGGCATGTTTGGATTTGATGTATACATACCCTTTATTTTATCAGGGTGTTTCCAAGCTATTGAAACATAACGGGACTCATAATCGAATAATAATTGGTGAGGGCGAGCGTTCAATAAGAATGCGATGACCCCTCACCAACCAAACTAAGAAGTACCCTTTCGGGGCTTCTTTTTGTTATAATGTGATAAATGGAACAAAACGATACAAATCTCAACTCGATCGAAAAATCAAAGTCCGTTGGCGGCAGATTTTTTAAATGGCTATTTGTTATATTTTTAATTGTTATACTGGGTTTGGGCGGATATTATTATTATCAAAATTACAATCGTTGTGGATTACCGATTAAATACAGTATTGGTAATGTTGATTCGCGTTTCAAACTTTCCGAAAATGATATTTCGGCTGTTGCTAAGGACGCTGTATCGAGATGGAATGAGGCAA
>JAAZON010000477.1 GCA_012797725.1 SAR324 cluster bacterium
TGCTCATGTAGTAAGACTTCAAAGTCATTCAATCTCCGATAATCATCTCAAATACAGGAGTGAGGAAGAATTAAAACAGGAGAAGTTGAGTTGTCCAATTCTAAAGTTAAATCAATATCTGGTATCAAACCGTATATGCTCTCAAGATTATCTCGACTCTTTGGAAGTGGAGCTGCAAAATGAAATAAATGGTGCGGCTGAGTGGGCAGAACAACAACCAGACCCAAAGAAGTCTGACGTGTTGATGCATGTTTATTCAAAAGACAGCATAACACCATCAACAGAAGAAAAGGCTCCATTCGGTACGGAGCTTTTCTTAATAGATGCAATTAATCAAGCCCTTGATGAGGAAATGTCTCTTAATCCCGATATCTATGTTTTTGGTCAAGACGTAGCCAAGCGAAAAGGCGGAGTTTTTGGGGCTACAAAGGGACTTTCTGAGAAATATGGGGACTCACGCTGTTTCAATAGCCCATTGGCTGAGAGTTCTATTGTTGGAGTTGCAATAGGAATGGCGCTGCAGGGCCTAAAGCCCGTTGTGGAGATACAGTTTGGGGATTACACCTGGTATGCCATGATGCAGCTTCGAAATGAGATGGCTATGATGCGCTACAGATCTGGCGGTGAATGGTTCTGCCCAGCAGTAATCCGTATTCCTGTTGGTGGCTACATTAGAGGCGCTTCTTATCATTCTCAAAACATAGAGGCAACATTCGCACACTTTCCAGGACTGAAGATTGTATATCCTTCAAATGCCAGTGATGCAAAAGGACTTCTAAAAAGCGCCATCAGAGGAGAAGATCCAGTGCTTTTTCTGGAACACAAGGGCCTTTATCGACAAAACTATGCAAAAGGACCGGTTGGCGATCCCTCCTTTACCGTACCAATAGGAAAAGCAAAAGTTCTGACGGAGGGTAACAACGCGACTGTAGTTACATGGGGGGCTTTGGTTCAAAAGAGTTTGCTGGCTGCAAAGGAAATTGAAAAAAATGGGAAATCAATTGAAGTTATTGATCTAAGAAGCATAGTGCCTTTTGATGCCGAAACGGTATTCAAGAGCATCCAAAAAACGAGCAGAGTGCTAATAGCGCATGAAGATGTTCAGTTTATGGGTTTTGGCGCAGAAATCTCAGCTCAGATTGCCGAGCATTGTTTCCCATATCTCGATGCACCAATAAGACGTGTGGGTGGAAAGCAAGTTGCAGCTATACCACAAGCTGAAGCTTTAGAGGCCGCAGCTCTGCCTCAAGATGAAGATGTTTTGGAGGCACTCAATGCGTTATTAGAGTATTGAGGAGGAAATAAGACAGAGAATGAAAGTTGAAATGCTTATGCCCAAAATGGGCGAGTCTATCACGGAAGCTACTATTTCCAAATGGCTTGTCAAAGTCGGTGACTATGTCAAGAGAGATCAAATAATACTTGAGATATCGACTGATAAAGTGGACTCCGGAATACCTGCGCCTGTTTCAGGTGAGGTCGTTGAAATCCTTTTTAACGAAGGTGAGCTTGTAAATGTTAAAACTGTAATTGCGATAATTGAAAGTGAAGTATCATCTCGCATCGAAATAGACAAAGAGAGGTCTAAGGAGAACGTCTCATTAGGAAATATTGACGAAAAAAGTTTTACAACTATGACACATTCTAGAGACCGTTTCTATTCACCTCTTGTGAAGACCCTTGCTGAGAAACACGGCCTGGACGCTTCTGTCTTAAAAAGTATCTCAGGCACTGGTCTAGAAGGACGAGTGACTAAAGAAGATGTGTTGGAGTATATCAAGACGAAAGAAACTAGTTCGACACAGCTTGAATTCAAAGAACTTGTTGAGTCCCCCACTACAAATCCCACACCAATCGTGACCGTGATAGAAAGTTCCACAGATGGTGACGCTATAAACTGGGGCACTCAAACCACAATTACTCTCCCAATGGATAATATTCGTCGGAGTATAGCTGAGCACATGCTTAAATCGAAAAAGATTAGTCCTCATGTGTATTCCATACAAGATGTTGACGTAAGTGCCATAACGAAATGGAGGAATCAACATAAGTTAGAATTTGAGCTTAAAGAAAAGACCAAGCTGAGCCTCACAGCTTTCTTTCTCGAAGCAACAGCCAAAGCGCTAGTGAAATTTCCTTATTTAAACAGCTCTATCGATGGCAATAACATAATTCTAAAGAAACAAGTAAACCTTGGATGCGCTGTGGCACTTGGCACCAGCGGAGTTATAGTTCCAGTAATAAAGGAAGCTGAGAAAAAAGACTTTCCTTCGCTAGTGAGAAGCTTTAGCGATCTTGCGCTAAGAGCTAAAAACAAAAAGCTTAGGCCCGATGAAGTCAGCGACGGCAGCTTTACAGTTACAAACCCCGGCCTTTATGGAA
>JAAZON010000478.1 GCA_012797725.1 SAR324 cluster bacterium
AATTGAAATCTTCTTTGTCTGCTCCCTGCCCCAAAAGCATGAGAGCCATCTTTCTTAGAGTGGCATCAGGTGCATCAGTCATAACTTTCAGCCGGTCTCTTATAACCGGAGGAAAACTCTTTAGCTGTTTAAGACCTTCTTGGATGACTCCTCTTTCAGACTCCGGAAGAGCAGCTACTAAGTCAATTAAAAGCCCGCTTATCTCATCACGCTGCGGATGCTCAGAAATTAATCCGGGTTCTCTAAAATAAGCTCTTAAGGTGTTCAAAAGCTCAGGCTCCAGATCGCTTGCGCCCTCTTTTAACAGCTTTAAAATCGGAACTACGGATCTCGGATAATAGGCTTTCAGAGTGCCCAGTACGCGCAGAGCCATGCGACGCAGAGCCATGTCTTTGCTTTGAAGATAGTCAAGGAAACGAGGCCCAATAATATTCCCTGCTTCATCGATATTTCGAAGAATATCAATACAACGCCCACTTAAAGCATCGTCAGTAATTGGAAGTATATCTAAGACATATCCAACAGAACAATCTCCTGTCTGTATAAACACATTTGCTGGAAGAGATGTATCTTCATTCTCCGTTAACAAGCGGAATAGATTCTCAAGCTGAGCTTCGATTGCAGGACAAACATTTTGCCGCGATGCCGAAAGTGTGATTGACCAGATTGCATCCTCAATCTGTTCCTGAAAATCAAACGGCAATGTTTTATCGAATGAAAGTTTGATTAGCTCAGGAACTGCTTCAAAGGCAGATACTTGGCACTTCTCAAGCAAATTTACAGCACAACGCTTGGCTTCAAGCTCTCTGACTGGTTCCACTGAATGGACTAAATCCTCACCAAGAGATCTTCCAGACCGCCCAAGAAATGGTACTTGCTGAGAAGCTATTGCAGGAGGACTAAGAACGTGAGGCACCGAGGCGCCTGCTTCCAAGCCAAGCACAAGTTCTAAATACGGTATAAGGCTTTTCTTGTCGATCTCGGTCAAGGAGTTAAATTCTGAAATTGCCTTAGGGCAATTCTCAAGTACATTCTTACGAATCTCTGAAACACCCGCAAAAACAGATTGAGATAGAGGGCAAAGTATCAAAATAAGAGAGATGACCAGAACCGTCATCAATTCCCTTCTTGATCTATGCAATGTTCTGCTATTTGTCATCCCATTATTCAACACTCTGCGGAGTATCCTCTTTCCTTATTAGCTGCCACTTCCCTCCAATAGTTAGCTCAAGCCTGTAAGCATGTTGATCGGAGAGTGAATTTCGGTATCCAACGGTGATAAAGTTCTTCACAAATGCTTTCATATACCCATAAAGCAAGCGTTCACTTGGTTTGTCCAGAGCTGTGGTCGCCTCATCAAGCAAGGCATATTCAGGCCTTACAAGCAGCAATCTACCAAATGCAATACGCTGCTGCTCCCCAGTTGAAAGTATATTTGGCCAATCTCTGACCGAATCAAAGCCTCCTACACGGTGCAGAAGTTCTTCAAGCTGTATTTTTCTAATGATATCCATCAGCGATTTTTCTGAGATTCCATGCTCATGGGTTCCATAAAGCAGTTGACTCCTGAAACTTCCCAAAACCATATAGGGACGTTGAGGTAAAAACATGATTTTTGACATTGGCGGCCTGACTATTTTCCCTGTACCAGACACCCACAAACCGGCCAATACTCTGAAAATCGAACTCTTACCACAGCCGCTTGCTCCAGTTATAAAGAGCGATTTCCCTTTTAACTCGAAAGAGAGATCGTTAACGATCTTTTGATCACGCCGAGGCGTATAAATGTTTACGTTCTCAAAAACAAAATCCTCTCCGTCTTTCACCTGTATCACAGGGCCTGGAAGGAGGACCTCTGATTTATGGACTACATCAAGCGCTTCTCTGAAGGCTCCAAGGCGGGTGACAACCGCTCCATATGCGCTAATGCTGCTGAAGTTCGAAACTATAATGGATAGCGCACCTAGAACTTGCGCAAATGCAAAGCCTGCTTGAGTCACTTCACCGAATTGTATTTTTCCATCAAAATAAAGAGGCGCAACAATAATAGTTGGCAGAATTGTCACGAGATAATTATATCCTGTTGTGAAGAAATTCAGATTTCTATTCCAGTTTATAATGTGTAATAAATTATTTAGTGCATCTTTCAGGCGTTGTCTGATTCTAGTGCCCTCCTTGCGTTCTGCCCTATAAAATGCAATCGGCTCTGAGTTTTCGCGAACATTAATGAGTTTATAGCGATAATCGGCTTCCTTCTTGAGCTGAGAAAAATTGAGACCGATAAGAGGCTTGCCAAGAAAATAGGCTACCAACGAGCCACCCAGAGAATAAAGCAACACGGCAATTACTAGTGTATAGGAAATACTCATGAGTATTCCCATAAAGGCAAATAGCGCTATCATCGAGTTAAAGATTATCAGAAGAAAAGAAAGACTTTGAACGCAGAATGAGCGAATGTCTTCCGTTATACGTTGGTCAGGGTTATCAATACCTTCATACCAGTGGATCTTGAAATAAGCCCGCTTCAATAAGTACTCATGGAGAATTCTATGGCTCAGCCAGCGTCTCCACATCAAGCCCAATCGCTCTTCTGTGTAACGATAAAAGACGACAACTGGCGTAGCCAGCGCAAAGGCAAGAAGATAATAATAGAGTTGTTTGATGAACTCATCCTTTTCACGCAAAGAAAGAGATGTCATGAAGTCGCGGCCAATGTAGCTCATAAGAACATTGACACCACTCATCGAGACGGAGAACAAAAGAAGCAAAACAAAGAGGCTGATAGCTTTCCATTTGACCTCTGAGACAAAGAAAGGTTTGCTCAAGTGATAGAGCCGTTTGAATGC
>JAAZON010000479.1 GCA_012797725.1 SAR324 cluster bacterium
AGATCTATCATAGTATAATCTTTGGTAAAACATTATGAATTTGTTCTGATAGCGGCTGCTACCTCCAGTTTGATTCTAAAAAAGGGATGGTCATGAGTGCTTTTTTTAAGGCTTTGATAAAACAAACACTAATCGTATCTGCGGTCTTTGGGCTCTTTTTGGAAGGCTGCGGAGGTGGCTCCTCAGGGACTGGAAGCACTCGCCTTTTTGAAGGAACGGTCGTTACTCCAGACCGATATCCCATTTCGGGGGCTACGGTCACTATAGCGGACACGGGAGATACTACCACAACTGATCCAAATGGACGTTTCTCTGTAGAGGCAGTTACGGATTCAGGTAATGTTGATTTAGAGATTGAAACAGGTGAATTAGATACCTCCGTGACAGTTCCGAATCTAGCATCTGATTCGTCAACTGTGAAAGTCGAGGTGGAAATAGATCCAGTTACTGAGAAGGCTGAGGTTGAGAAATTTGAAGTTGTTTCTCAGATCGTTGGAGAATGTGGTGAATATTTTAACAACGGGCAGATTATCTTCCAAAGAGCACCAACTCCGGAGAAATTGCGTTGCACACTGAGAGTGACCGTTAATGAGAATGGTAAAGCAAAAGGAGGAGTGCCCTTTGGGCTGCAATATAGAAAATGCGCAGAGGAAGAAGAGTGGATAACAGAAGGTGCAAGTAAGACTCTTAATGGAAGCAAGAAGGGCATTGGGGAGTTGAATTTCGACTATGTGGACGATTCCGAGCATTGTGTGTATAGAATAGTTACTCCCTTTGAAATGGACGGAGTGGAAGCTGTTGTGCAGCAGATAAATACGCTTACTAAGCAAGCCTATGATCGAGGCTGAGGTGTCAGAGTGCGATTTAATATCTTATTAAGTTTTAACAAATCGCAGCGTTCTTGAAATGCAGAAGGAAACAGGTTAATAACAGCAAGGTTGAAGGATTTTCTTAGGGCCCATAGCTTCCTACTTAGCCTCTGCTTCGCAGAGTGCTTCCTCCTTCGCCGAGGCCACGAAGGACAAGACGGAGGACAAGTCGTAGGACTAGCAGTGGGAATATGGAAAAACATAGTCGGGCCCATAGCTCAGCTGGGAGAGCGCATCGTTCGCAATGATGAGGTCGGCGGTTCGATCCCGCCTGGGTCCACACTTTGCGCCTACTGCTACGTGCGGCAAGCCCTCGTAGGACACTAATTTCATGTCTTTGGCGAAGCCTTAATCATATCAAGGTTTTCATCAACGAGTGTCTCAAGCTCCTCGTCGCCTAGTGTTCTCCCTTTCGCCTCGGCGCAAATCGCTCCTTTGACTTTCCCATATATCGAGCCGGGTTCGATGCCTTTGGCATGAAGTGCTTTTAAAACTCGCTGTTTTTCAGTGCCACTTTATCCTCTTGCCTTAGCTCTTGGGTTTCCAGCGCCTTTTTGTAGTTTTCATAAGAAGTGCGGTGTGAAAGAGGGCATTCACGTCAAAGTAATATAGTGCTCTTTTTTCGCAAGACTCAAGGTCAACGAAGCCTGGCAAATAACGCGAGAGACTAAGTGCATGCTCGACTACTCGCTGCTCTATCTCCTCAAGACTGTCTCCCTCTGCAAGACTACTGATTAGGGCTCTTGCCCTCGCAGGTGATGGTAAGAAAACCTGGGTAATTTCTTCTATTGTTGGACTCAAAGGTTTTTGTTGCTTTGGCATGTTTGACCTTATCGCCCATTCATTATTTTTGGTTTTTCTTTAAGGTTATCGGGTATCGCGTGAAAGATGTGCTGTATATGGTTTATTGCCCTTATTGGTCGGAGAATGAAGGGAGGCTAAGCCGCTGAATTTTCGAGATTCATTGTGAAAAATTGGAGTAATGATGCTCTTTTCTATTATAATATTGAAACTGTGGTTCTCCGTACCCTAGCAGCAATAATAAATCATGCGCTATCTCAGTTGAACTAAAGGTAAAAAAC
>JAAZON010000480.1 GCA_012797725.1 SAR324 cluster bacterium
CTAAACAAAGAACAGGTCCAACGGGAACCGTTCGCTTAGCCTTCATGCCTGAATTCACAAGATTTGGGATTCTTGATGAGCGCTCCGATCTAGATGATCTGCCAGAAACCAACATTGAGTTCCCCGAAGAGACAGGACCTGACGCTTTCTAAAAAAACTTAGAAATTAGATTAAGGCTCAAAGAAATGGAAGCAAGCCCAAGAAGCAATCAAGGGAGAAGAGCGAATCAAGAAGACTGCTTACTTGTACAATTTAATCAATCCATGAATTCCAAGACTCTCTTTTTGAGCTGAACAGAGAGTTTCAAACAATCTTTTCATAAGTTCCATTCCCGGAAGACTAAGATGCATTTGCTCTGCCTCATCTAACACTATTTTAATATCCTTGAGCATGTCTACCGCTCGGAAACCGGGCGATAAATCTCCCTTTAAGACTCTAGGTCCATAATTATTAAGTGCCCAAGAAGAAGCAGAGCCAGCCCCAACTACACTGACCGTTTTCTTGACATCAAGCGGTGTTCTCTCAAGGAAGGCCAGAGCCTCAGTCATTGCTATGCAATTTAGCGCCACAAGAATCTGGTTCACACATTTTGTAAGTTGCCCGGTTCCCTGAGGTCCTGTATAAGTAACAACCTTGCCTAACACTTGAAAAATCGGCAATACAGCATGAAAAGCGCCTTCATCACCACAAGCCATTATTGTCAGAGTTCCCTCTCTAGCTCCAACATCACCACCAGTTACAGGGGCATCTAGATATTGAATCCCACAATCTTACAGTTTCTTAGCAATATCGCGTTCTGAAGAAGGGGCGATAGTCGACATGTTTACCAATATACACGAAGCTCCCTCTCCCAGTATAAAAGCCTCGGGACATTCAAATAGGATTTCTCGCACCGCATTCTCATCAGTAACGCACATCAGCACAATATCGCATTTTTCTCGAATGGCCTTGGGGCTATTCAAAACAAAGGCTCCCGCTTCCGTGGCCTCAAACGTTTTTTCTCGGCTTCGGTTCCAAACATATACTTCATGCCCTGCTTTCAGCAGATTCTTAGACATTGAGAGGCCCATAATGCCAAGCCCCATATATCCTATACGTTGTGCCATGCTACCCTCCAAAATAATCATTGGAAAAATGATGACACTCCTTAAGCTACGATTCAAGCTTGAAGCTTTGAGTCTATTACCATTAAACTAAATGCTATGAATGCTTTGGAAATAAACAGCTCTATTCTCAAACTTCGAGTGCAAAATATAAGTCCAGGTGGAGCCTTCAGTTCTGAGGTTTGTGAAGGTCCAGGCGACCTGATAGGGATGAAGGCTTTTGTACGTTATGTAGCGCCTGGGGAACTTGTTCACGCAAAAGTAATTCGAAAGAAGAAAACATATCTGGATGCCCTGCTTATTGATTTGGTTGAAGCATCTCCTGAGAGGATAAGCCCTCGATGCCACTTATTTGGACATTGCGGAGGCTGCGATCTGCAGCACCTCCCTATCAGTAGCCAGAGACATTACAAGAAAAAAATGATTGAAGATTTCCTTGCAATCCAAGGAGGTAGTTCTGAGAAAGTCGACGTCGGGCTGATTGATGCCACATTGCCCGATTATTCCTATCGCCGAAGAGTCACATTTCATATAGATAAAAAGTCAACAATCGGCTATTACCAACAAAACTCCCATGACATCATTCAAACTCTGCAATGCCCAATTGCCACTAAGCCATTAAATAATGCCATATCGCTTCTTCATGAGCTGCCCTTTACAAAGCCTGGCTCAATTCACAGCATTTCCATTGAAGAAGCTGCTGAAGTAGTTTGCCTTGTGTTTCGTATGAATGAGCCCGTTCTTCCCTTTCCGGACCACAGTATCGCCTCCCTTGAAGAGATGAATTATGGACTTCAAATTGAGTACAATAATCAGATTGTTTACCGTTCGGCAAAACTTCCACCCTTTGTTGCTCTTGCGCATTTTTCTCAAGTGAATGAAATGGCAAACGAAGCAATGGTGTCTTATGTATGTTCCCTAGTGGAATCAAGAGAAGTCTGTGATCTATATGCCGGATCTGGCAACTTTGCTCTCCCGCTCGCAAGAAAAGGATGCAAAGTTGAAGCTGTGGAACTAGACCAACTACTCGTTGGGGTTGGCAAGCGTCTGGCAAAACAAGAGGGCCTAGATAAACTTGTCCGCTTTCATCAGCAAAAATGTGAAGACTTTGCCCCTAATCTACCTAGTGGCTATACGGTGATTTTAGATCCCCCACGTGAGGGAGCTTATCATGTCATTAAATACTGCAGGCCAGAAAGAAGCCCGCGAATAATTTATGTAAGTTGCTCACTGCCTGAATTAATTCGCGACTTAGAGATTTTAAGACGAAGCGGTTACAAACTTTTAACTACAACATTCATCGACATGTTCCCACAAACCCATCATGTGGAGACCGTGAACCTTTTAGAAGCATCTTAAATCAGGAGGGTCGACTTCCATGTCGACCGGGAATCAACCCCACCTCTCTCTTGTTCACTTATTTCAACAAACTCTTTAACTCTTGAGCTTTATCATCTCTCTCCCAAGAAAAATGCCCTTCAGGTGTTGGGGTGCGTCCGAAATGACCATAACTCGCCGTCTTTAAATAAATTGGCTTTTGCAATTCCAGGCTCTCAATTATTCCACGAGGTGTCAATGAAAAGACCTCACGAACCACCTGGCATATTCTATCCTCAGGGACTTGCGAAGTGCCAAAAGTATCCACATAAACCGAAACTGGCTCAGCCACACCTATCGCGTAGGCAAGCTGCACTTCGCATCGCTTTGCAATGCCTGAGCTAACAATATTCTTCGCAACATATCGGGCCATATACGCAGCAGAGCGATCCACCTTGGAAGGATCTTTTCCTGAGAATGCACCACCACCATGTCTTGCATAGCCGCCATAAGTATCAACAATAATTTTTCTCCCCGTGACTCCACAATCACCTACCGGCCCACCTACGACAAAGCGCCCCGTTGGATTGATTAAGTAACGCACTGAACCGTTAAGGTATTGGTCAGGAATCACAGCCTTAACAACTTCTTCAATAACAAACTCGTCCAGTTTTTTCTTGGGCACGTCAGGAGAATGTTGAGTAGAGACAACGACTGTCTCCACATTTACTGGCTTTCCATCCACATATCGAAGGGTGATCTGCCCTTTTGAATCAGGCTTAATAAAGGAGACTCCACCTTTGCGTTTCTCTGCAAGCTTCAGCATAATTTTGTGCATCAAGGAAATACCAAGCGGCATGCACTCAGGAGTTTCATCGCAGGCAAACCCAAACATAAGACCTTGATCTCCAGCGCCTTGCTCTTTATAGAGGCCCTCTCCTTCCGTAACACCCATACTAATATCGTTCGACTGTTGACTAATGAACGGCATGATTTCGCAGTTCTGCCAATCAAATCCGAGCTCAGGTTCTGCATAACCAATGTCTTTAATCACTTCTCTGATCAGATTGTTATAATCAACTTTGGCATTAGAAGTAATTTCTCCTCCTATGATCACAGTTTCATTCTTTACCAAAACCTCACATGCAACCCTGCTCTTTGAATCTTTCGAAAGATGCGCATCAAGAATGGCATCACTAAGTTGATCTGCAACTTTGTCTGGATGCCCTTCGGAAACTGACTCTGAACTAAAAAAATAAGATTTGCCTGTCATTCTATTCATTCTCCAACATGAAACTGTGCGCCGTTTGATGAGTTAGATTACTACTGTTCAGGACTCATCCGGCTACTATATACGGTCATTTTTTGGGGTGAAGATATTTCGACGAGTTTCCCAAATCTAAGGCTGATTCGTCAAGTAAAAAGCGCAATTGCTCGAAAAATAGGGACAAAGCCCCTAATTGAGCAATTACGTCTCGCCGTAGGTTGATAGTATTTGATTTTTACTGTATTACCCCGCTTAGTCTTTCAAAATCACTCATAAAGGGTAACGACATATGAGAAGGAATTCAGCTTTAAAATTTAGTCTTGCCGTGCTTGCGACTCTCACTCTCTTTGGCTGTTCAGGTGGAGGAGGCAGCAGTTGCACAAGCAATGCAGAATGTAGTGAAACAGAATTCTGCAAATTAGAAATTGGAACATGCGGCACATCAAGTGCAAGCGGAAGCTGCCAAGAACTTCCTCAGACCTGCACAAATGAGCAAGTACCAGTGTGCTCATGTGAAAAACTGACTTTCTTCAATGAATGTTGGGCCGATGCCGCCGGACAGTCCATTCAAGCAAAAGGTGAATGCCCTTGATTTCTGTTAACCAATAGTGCGTCTTTTATTCTTTAGAGGAAAAGATATATGAAAACGATTTTATCAAGTATTTTGTTCTTAGTCATAATAGCTCCAGCATTTGCGGAGAACGCCTCAAAGCCAGAGCAAGACCCTTATGAGCAATGGCTTACAACAACACCTTGTGCCGGCAAAGTCGTGCCCATTGATGCCATTGAGAATAGAGGAGTCCTTTACAAAGCAGAAAATATACATGGCGGCAGAGGACCCACCTTCCTTGTTAAGAACAATGCCGAAAAAACCGGAAAGAGTGTTATTGAAATTCGAGATGCTCGATGCCAAGTGATCGGAAGTTTTGGAATGTTTGCCTCCGACGGCCCCTATGGAGCCCGTTATTATACCCGCTCAGGCGGAAGTGGCATTGATAACGTAGGTCTCCTTAATGCCGCTTCAAAGGTCGGAAGCACAAATATTCTGATAGAAGGCACCAATGGCAAGTGGATCCGAGTCAAAAATCCAATGAATCGAGAAGGCAGTTTGTAATACATCTCTCTGATGAAGGGGTGCTTAACCAGCTTGCGCCCCTTCTTGGACTTCCCGTTCTTAAGACGAAATCCCTCTCAAATCCTGTGAATAGGATTCAAATGCATATACAAGGCTTCATCTTTTTTATCATTAGTGATCTTCTTTCCAATATAATCAAGGTAATTCAGCAAACGATCAAAAAAGGAACATAGATGGACCCACGCCAGGTCAATTGGTAAAAATTGCCACAAACTCAAAATTCTCTTGAAGCTCTTACGAAGAGAACTCCCAAAAAGACTGGAGTGTTCGGTCCTCGTTTATAGAGCATTCATTCAAAACCAAAGTCACCAGATGGGTGTTTCCAATCAAGTATGGATCGTTCATTTCAAACTCCATCCTCTCTACTAATCTCTTCCTAAAGCACCACTAGTTGGTTTTAAAAATTCAGCAGGCAGCTTTTCCAAAATATTTTCGAGGCTGTGCGCCGAAGTTAAGGCTAATATATGGAACTAAACGACAACGACAGAACCTGGTAAAATGTAATTGAGAAACTATTTGAAAGTTTTATACTCCTTGCATCTCCAGATGCTTCTTGTGACACCGACTGGTTTGCAAAACCAAGGTTTCTCGATAATGAGCTTAGGCAAGTTGCTCCCGAATTCGTGATCAAGAAAAAATAGTTAAGAGCCTCGCGTCAGTAATCCCAAAAAGACAAAGATGAGTTATCACAAAGTAGAAATTAATTTACATTGATAGTGCTTGCTCATATTAAAGGGCTTGATAACATTTCTGAGAACTATCAAACAAGACTCTAGATAATTAGGGCCCTTCTTCAGACGCGGCTACTCAAAATAATATATTCTTGCTATACTTGAATTCATTGACGCTATACTAAAAACCCCTGAGCCATTGGAACATCAGTTCTGGGTGGAACTTCGAAAAGAACAAGGAGAGAAACTCATGCTATATGTACCGCCTTTTATTAAAGAAGCAATTGAAGAGGGTGAGTAAAGCTCTTACATCAAAGCCATAAAGAACTTTCTCTCAACTCGTTTTGGCGCCACCAAAGCAGCTCCAGCTATGGAACGATTCTATGGTATTAAAGACTCAAGTATACTTGAAAGCCTAGTTAAAATGACATGCAAAGTTAAAACTTTAGAGGAAGTTCTTGGGAGTTTTCCAAAAGCAAAAAGCCCTCTAAAGAAACCAAGCAAAGCAAAAATAACAAAGACAAAAACGAGAACAAAACGCTCTGCAAAAGCAAAGAAGCCTTCAACTCGTAAGGGTTAATCTGGCTTTTTGATAGAGCCTACCTCGCCAAGGCTATGTAGGAACAAGCCTGCTTGGACAGTAAAGCCTTCGGCCTTATGGACTTTCCTCCATCGATTTCCCCAGAACTTTTTTGGCACCTTGAGGGCAGCACTCTATACGGCTAAGCCGTTCCTATAGAGCAATTTATTCGCTAAGGGCATTGGACAGCATGCTAAGCATAGTAATACAAAACATGACTACTAAAATTAGTTCAGCTCAGAAATTTTCGGAGAGGATCTCTAGAGGCGCCCTTAATATGGGTAAGGCTAATTAATTCCCTTCGGCTTTGTGATGAAGTCCGTCAGACTAACTTTGCTCGCAGATTGCATATCTCTCGCGCTCATCTTCGTGATATCGAAAAGGGCCGAAAGGCAGCAAATCCCGCCCGCGCCGCACAGTTTGCTAAGATACTTAACTATCCGGAACAACAATCCCTTAAAATCGCAGTGCAAGATCTATTGCAAGAAGCAAAACTAAATTACAAAGTCGGGCTCAAGGCAGCATCATAAC
>JAAZON010000481.1 GCA_012797725.1 SAR324 cluster bacterium
ACCTACAATTTGAAGGGCACTTGCGTTCCCTGATAGTGTTGTCTCGTTCAACCAGACTGGATGAATCCTTCGGTTTTTTATTACTCTAATTCCAGCTTTAGTGTTGTTTGTAATGCTGCTGCTATCAATCCGGATTTGTCCTCCCGAACGGCATAGCACTCCATAAGCAGAATTCCAGCCAATCGTCTCTTCATATGTTTCAAGCTTCCCACCGGAGGCTACCGTTACCCCGTTTTTTGCCCCAAAGATGTGGCCATACTTAACTTTAGCGATGCCTTTCAGCAAAATACCGCTGGTATATCCGGTTGCATCTAGTGAGAAATACTGCAACTCGACATTTGCTGCGGTGCCAACTGTAATTTTACCAATTATCTTAACCGCATCAGAATCGAGAGAATTTCCGCTGATGGTCAATTCCTTGCCACTAATGAGGAGATTCTCAGTGTAAGTGCCATCATCTACATAGATTGAATAGCCACTAGGCGCAGCATCTATAGCTGGCTGTATGGAAGCGAAATCATCGCCGGGATCTGAGCCGACAGTAAAATAAGAGTCAGCTAAAACAGTCTTATTTACAAACAGAATGGAAAGTAACAGCACCCAGAAGAACCTCATATGCCCCCCCTTTCATGATTCAGATCGAAGTCGATCGAATTTATCTACGAAAAGTTTAAAATTAAAAAAAACGTTAATGGCACAACCAGGAGTTACTTCTTCTTGATGTATATGCTAAGTTAGCGTGAAAATCGTTGTCAATTGTGAGTTTTTGGGCGGATCTAAACAGATTTTTTTATCTTCTGCCTACATAGCAACTAGTGGTATTTGGTGCGTGTAGCAGAGGCTAGAGCCTGCTTTACTAGAGAGATGATGGATTGAAAAAAAGTACCTTGGGTACAGGAAAAAAGGGTCTCGTGCCATTGCGTAGCCACCCATTCCCAAATATATGGGTGCAAAATCAGTCTTGCCAAACTTCGGATGCTCATGAGAAGAAGAAGTTGACGCAATGATTTGGCGTTTAGAGGCTGACTTAAGAAGCCCATCTTTCTTATTCTTCTCTTTCGATAAATCCAAAGTTTTTTTCTTATCGATCTAATATTTGGTATAATAAAGGTAAGCGAGGTGTGGCCAATGGGTGTTGTTACTAGCCCTTCAAAAGATGCGTTAATCTCCCCCAAACCTATGGTATCCGGGGGCAGGGTCGTTCCTAAACGCATTCCCTACAATGAGGAGGATTTCCAGGTAATTAAATATAGCACCTCACCTTATAGCGGCTGGAACGAAGTGGCAGCCGTGGAGCGAGGCCTAAAATCCATCGTGAAATATATAAAGGAGGCTGGGATCTCTCTGGTGGTGTTACCAGGCATGGGAGCCAAGCCACTTCACAAAGCCATTCAAATTCTTTGTCCCGATATTCCAAGTCTCCATTGCCCCGCTTTGAGCAAGCTCGGGAAAAAATCCCAATCTGAGATAGATCAGATCATTGGACAAGATATAAGGCTACAACAGATCGCCGAAGAGCACAAAAACGGAATCTTGTTTCTTGATGATGCTGTCTGCGTTGGCAGAACTCTCTTTGAAATAAAAACAGCTATGAAAAGGGTTTTTGATATAGATGTTCACACTGGTGCGCTCTTCGTGGTAGGGGATGGAAGCAGCATCCAAGAAGGAAAATATCCAGATATTAAAGGAACTAACATCGTGCACGATCATGCTCCAACATGGTATTTCATGCATCGAGATCCCGAATTACATGGGGTCGAGGGTGATGAAGCTCTAGATATTGCGGTTAAAGAAATCGCTATAATCGCCAACAATATCGCGGCAGATCTTGGCATAGCTATTCGACCCCCATGCTTATACTGATTTGATTTCTTTATACAAACCCTGCACCAATAATCTCTTATCGGAAATCATTGGGGCCACGTTTATCAAGCAAGAGATCAATAAAGTTTCTTGGACAAACAGAGAGTTATAATATCGTTTGAGTAGCAGCAGCTCAAATGTAATAATAAACACTCAACTTAAAGGAAAAACGTTATTATGGGCGAAGTCTCATGCTCTACAAATACAGTCACTGGCAAGTTCTCAACTTTATATCTTCCACCTTATTCAGCTGAAGACTTTAAGATTGCAAGTTACAAACCAGAAAACGGATGGAACGAAGTCGCTGACATTGAAGATGGCATAAAAAATTTAGCCAAATTTATTAATGAGAAAAAAGTGAAGGCGATTCTTTTACCTGGAGCTGCTGCAAGTCCGCTTGCTTCTGCTCTGGAAATACTTAAGCCAAAGCTTCTGGTAATTAATGATAAGAAGTTAATAAGGTTGAGGACTCAAAATCAAACAAATGAAATTATTGCTGACAATGAGGAATTAATAAAAGAAGTTAGGTGCGCAGGAAATAGATTCTTTTGTCTTGATGATGCAATAGATTCTGGAAGAAGTTTATTTTTAATTCGCAATGCTATCGAAGAGGCGACGGGGATTAGAATCCTAACAGGAGCTCTGTTTCTTTTACGAAATGGCGAATCAGTTGAATATGATGGTAGCAAAATAGATTTTTTCGGAAAGAAAATTCCCCAATACAAGGCCCCATCTTGGTATTTCAAAATGCTGGATCCTGAAGCATATGACTGTGGTGGACTTGAAAGCAAAGAAGAAGTTCTAAAACAAGCATCTGAAGAGATAGCTCTCATTACAAGACACATTATAAAAGCAGGTTTAATTTGAAGGGCTCCTTCTTCTGTATCCCCCGCTAGTGGTGTTTATACTCCACTCGCACAAGGGGAGCAGCTGCAGCCAAGAACGATCAACCCATTTTCAATGTCGGCTCTGCCCCTATTGAGCTAACTCGAAAACTCTGCATCTCTTGGTCTCATAGGATAAAGCGAATCTTTAACGTTGACCCGCTGCTTTGTAAGAAGTACGGCGAAATCATGAAAATTAAAGCATTTATTCGAGACTCAAAAGAAATCGAACGAATCTGCAAAAACTTAGGCTTTGTTCCCTGACCGGTGCTGAGCGAGTGTAGCAAGTTGAAAGAAGAGCTCCTCCTCGTATGGCAACGATCCTAATTGCAGCCTGACCTCTCATCGTTATCATTATGTTACCGGGCTATAGAGTATCCAGAAGCTGAGTCTTGGAGCAGGGGGTGGGGCTATTTTTCAGTATATGAATAATTACCACTTTCTTCAAACCAAGAGAATCTTTTAGTCAGAAATATCCTCCTAGTATTCGGCTTTTCATTCGAAATTAACTTAAAAGGGGTCCCAAAAATTTGTAGGCCACTTCAATGCAGCGTCTTCATTTCGAACCACGCAAAGCATGCGAGCAATCAAACCGGATTTATTCAGGCCGTGAAACAGAAAGAAAGTCACAAGCCATCGCCATATCTCCAGCCTTTCATTACGATCCTTGAGGCTTCACACAACAGCTGCAGGAAGAAAACAGAAAACCCCATTAAGAAAAAGTATGAAATCGAACTGAGCTTCCATTATCCAGTTAAACGAAAAAACAAGTTACCAGATTATCAGATCTTGTCAGGCAGTATTTCGCTAGACCTGCCCCCTATTCAGGAGTCAGAAATCAACGATAATCGGTGAGATATATTGAACGTTTCACCATTTTTCTGCTTGGATGTAAGCGCTATAAGCCTAGTGACATTTTTCGCATTGCTAACGGCGCGATTTTGCCGGCCATGCAAATTGCAACTGTCTTTAACTGTTCGGTGTCATATCCAAATCCGGCCCATATCGCTTGGAACTTTGCTTCCTGGCAAACTCGCAGACGGGGTAGGGGGGGCTCTCTGAACGGTTATGCTTAGATTACGACCGTACGGTGGTCGGATGAGCTTCAAATCTCTGCTTCTAAGAGCATTCTCCTCTTACTTCGGAATAACGTAATATGGAACATTTGATGTTGTGCTTATTGTAACAGAGCCTCCTGAGACAGCCTCGGTGCTGGTTTCGAAAGTGGGGTTCCCGGAAGAGTCCAGAATTACTGTATCATCGGGATTCAAATCCGGGACTGTGCATATCTTCTCGACTTGAGTAACTGAACCAAGATCGGAGATTGTAAATGTTGAGCCGTCTGCCAGTTCGGCCCAAAGTACATAGACTGCGCTTCCGTCGGGGAGCATATACTTATAAATGTATTTCGAGTCTTCCGCTTTTATCTCTTGTACGGAGACGAAATTGCCGACAAGTTCCGCAAACTTCCTGTAGGTGTAATAATTAGGTCTTTTTGTCCC
>JAAZON010000482.1 GCA_012797725.1 SAR324 cluster bacterium
TAATCGGTATTATCTTCGCTTGCGTTTATTTTGCACGCAAAAATAAAATATCCATCCTTCACTGCATGGATCTTTGTGCATTATGCAGCGGGCCCGGTATTTTTTTTGGTCGAATTGCAAATTTCATTAATGGCGAATTAGTCGGTCGTGAAGCGCCTTCATGGCTCAAATGGGGTGTTCGCTTCCCCCAGGACATTTTGTCTTGGCCATCTCACGACACAGAACGCCTTCTAAGCCTATCTCCGATAGTTGAGAAACTTGGAGCATCTAAGGAATATTGGCAGCATGCAGTCGAAAATCTACCCAACTCTCACAGCGCGCAAGTTTTTATTAATTCCATGCTCTCTCGAATTATCGATGCTGTGCAACATTCCAATATAGCTATCATGGATACCCTTGCTCCGATACTAACATTAAGGCACCCGTCACAAATTTACGAGGCTTTAATGGAGGGTCTAATTGTGTTTCTCCTGCTGCTATTTGTATGGAGGAAAGCAAGAAAACCTGGAATTATTTCGGGGTATTTTCTGATTTTTTACTCAGCAGTCCGGATTTTTTGTGAAGAATTCCGGATGCCCGATCTTCAAATTGGGTTCCAGCTCTTTGGCTTAACAAGAGGCCAATGGCTAAGCATTATAATGATTTCTCTGGGCATGATATGTATTATCTACTGGGCCAAAAGACCTGTCGAGAAACTCGGGGGGTGGCTAGACTCTCAATAAGTTAAAATTTCATCGCCTAGGGTCAAATTTTCCACACTATCTTGCACACTAAGCTTTAAGATCTCGATGATGCACTTCCCAGCTTCCTTAGCCAATTTAACCCAGAATTAATTTTGTTAAGTCTCAATTGTCTGCTAAAATAGATTTTAGGTATATCGACGAAAGCTAGATGGTTTTTCAAGGTTCTAAGATCCTATCACCCTTTTTTTTAGCTGGCCCGTTGGAAGTGTCTGGCCACAGACACCTGCAGCGGGCTGGCTAATAAAAACCTTGGAGGTGATATGGAAAAATTAGTAGTTATCCGAGGTTTTTCAAGACCTCAAGAGCTTAAAGAACTCTTGGGTCCGAGGTTCTTTAATCCTTCTGAAGCCGAAAGCCTGATGTTGTCAAAGCTTAGGAAGGATAACACGAGGGCTGACAACTCAGACGACTACTTCGTTGGAGTTTGTGTTGCCTCAGAAGAGTGCGTGGTAAGAAGGCTTGATGCACTTGGACAGAAAACCAACACCACCATTCGGGTGATAAAGGTTCATGAGTAGTTTTTCATCTGGAGAGCAGTACAATCTTGTGCTGCTCGTCTCCAGATCCTGTAGTTTTAGGATGTTTTCTGTTTTTTTTAAAATGTTTACACTTTCGTCGATTACCAACCCCCTATAACGCAAGCACCTTGATATTTCCTGCAAAGCATATCCACAGATCCCCTGATATTAGCTCTCCAACAAGTTCCCCATCTACTTGCATTGGAACTTGACTAGATCCCAGCCTAAGCCTCCAATTAGAAGCACCGGAGGAACAATCTTTTGGAAGCCCGAAATACCGTTTACTGAAACTCTTCAAATAAGACAAGGGTGAATCAAAGATAACCATAGGAAGCTTCTCGTCAAAAGGTGATGCGCTAAGGGCGGATATCCCAAGCCCCATGTATGAGTGAATATTTGGAAATAATATGTTCACACAAGATTTTGGAGTCTCGTATGACTTCATGTGCTCCTCATCTTCAATCTTTATGCCTGAAGGCAGGGTATAGGACATGTTACTTGCAGCAGCCTGAACATAAAACCATCTATTTCGCAAAACTCCAAATGTTGACTTCATGGGCTTTGCGGCTTGTCTTCTTACATTAAAGCTCTTCATCACCACCGCATCAAAGCCGAGGGATAGATAGTTACAGAAAAATATCTCACGCGAAGCGCTATCTCCATAGCCCGCTTTCCATATATTCAATTCCCTGGTTTCGAAGTTTAAAAGCTTAGAAATTGCAGCCCTTATATTTTTAGAAGAAAGCCTTTGAAAGACTCCTATTTCTTTTGCAAGATCATTCCCCGTACCTATAGGCAACATTCCCAGCACAACTTGATTATTCAAAGAAAAAGATAGCAGCGATGAAAAAGTGCCATCTCCACCAACCACGACAATTTGCCTGGCCCCTTCTCTTAAGAAAAGACCCTCTAGATCGCGTTCTTCCCCAATACACGAAATAAACGCATTAAGACGAAGTTCTTCTATTGCTTTATTGATTGGGGCAATTAACTCCTTGCCCTTGCCTCCTCCTGAATATGGATTTACGAGGAAACAAGTTCGCATAGAAAGCTTTAGCCTTTGCGCTTTGATTTCTAACCTTTAAGCAGCTTTCCCGTTAAAAATGAGTCCACCACCATTTCCGTTTGTGTTTCCATTGGAAAGTTGGGGATCGCAAATAGGATTCTTAATACGCTCTTCCGCAGCATCAAGCACGCGAAGCAGCATCTCCGAATAGCCCATACCAGCAAAGCCGCACATTATGTTGAACTTCCCATCCCAGCACCAGCCAGGGTTGGGATTAACCTCGAGAAGCTTCACTTCCCCTTCAGCGTCAGCTCTAAAATCAAATCGAGCATAATCCCTACAGCCCAAACGCTCAAACAATATGCTTGAATAGTCGTAAAGCTTACGTCTTGTCTCTTCATCGATCTCAGCTTCTTTATATTTAATCTGTGTCCAATAGGGAGAATTAGGATCCCATTTGGATTCATAGCCCAAGATCTTTGGAAGCTTAGGATCCAAGCCATAATAGTCAACTTCAAGTGGTGGAAGATAATCCATGCTCAAACCAGGATTGCCTATTATACCGATGCTATACTCTGGGCCCGAGAGAAATTCTTGGATAAGGACAGGCGTATTAGGCATACTCTCCCAAAGCTTATTTAAATATTCCAACAGTTCCGTGGAATCACGAACAACGGCATTTTGAGTAATCCCTATGCTGTTATCACCAAAATTTGGTTTAACCAGTGCCGGGAATACTGAGGGCAAGTTTGCTGCTTGATCGTCTGGATCGAAGTAAGTCTCAAGGGGCACAGGTATATCCAGGGATTCAGCTAAGGCCGCAACTAAGGATTTGTTATAGCACATGCCAAGACACTGAGGCCCTGCCCCGGTATACGGAATGCCCAACATTTCAAGAAGAGCTGGAACATGAAGTTCTTGAGTTGCAATATTATCAAACCCCTCATCACAAAGATTAAGAACAAATTTGGGGCGTTTCGAAAGCAGCGTATTTATCAATGAAGGATGATTGTCAATATAATTAAATTTAACACCAGGAATCGTTGCCAGAGCATCTTTCATTTTTTGAATTGTCACCATATCTTCTTCATTGAAAGTGCCACCTCGCTTCACGGAATCGGGAAGTGTAGGATCTCCCAAAAGAACTGTGGTTTCTGCATAAAGTTGCTCGCGAGCACGCAGGGCAAGAGTAGGCTTATGAACAACTCCGGTGCAAACCAAGCGGTTTGCCATCATCCCCAAGTCCTGGTTGCGTGTAGA
>JAAZON010000483.1 GCA_012797725.1 SAR324 cluster bacterium
TATGGCATTAGAATAACACCGGTGGGGGTGTTGAGGCCTGGACACGGGTACAGTCTGGACTGTGAAAGAAAGCTTTTTGAGAGCGACGCTATTGTAGTAGTTCCAACAGCAGCACACGCCATCAAAGATTTGCTGAGGGCCGATAATTTATCAAGAGGTAATAAAAAGATTCCGGATTATTGGAAGATGAAAAGAATAATGTCAGCTCATCATGGAGCCATAGAATATTTGATGGGTCAAAAGAACGGCAAAAATGGTTCTAAATGACGAATCTGTTACTATTGATTCATCATTGCGATGCCCACTTTCTGCATTCTACTTAACTGCTAATGGCTGTTTGATTCTGTCTTGTCTGCCATATTGTTTCCGCGAAATGCGTTTCTGTTTTTCCGTTACTCGAAGTGGAATCTCAAAAAGAGGTTAGTGGACTCCGTTAGCAGTTAGCCGTGAAGCGACAGGGCGAGCATGGACGCAGAGGAGAAGTTTAAGTCAATTGTCCTTAATTTCTAATAGCAATTCACCTTTTGAAACCAATTGTTCAGGTCTCACATTTAGAGCATGAACTATACCATCTCTTGGTGCTGTGATTTCATTTTCCATCTTCATGGCCTCTAAAACAAATAATGGTTGACCACTTCGAACTCGCTCCCCAGCATTCACATAGATTCTGGTTATTTGCCCCGGTAGAATTGCATTGACTTTTCCTTCGACTTGCTTACGAGGGGTTTCTGGCTTAAATCTCGTAGATTCCACCTTTTCAATATCAACAGGATACGCCGTCCCATTAAGCATAACCTTGGATGGAAGTCCGTCGGAGCGCCTGGATACTTTTACCCAAAGTAATTTGTTGTTCACGGATATCAGGCGAATATCGCCTCCTTGTGTCTTTTCATGTATCTTCACGCGATAATTGTTTTTCCCCACATCTATTGCTGTCTCTTCCGAGAAGTCGTCCTTCCTATCTATAGAAAGCCGATATCTTTTTTGTCCGCAGCGCACTTTGTATTCCACTATCTATATCTCCATACTATTTCTGTTTAATAATCGGGCCGTGAAATTCCATATTGAAAAGCCTTCTGACCTTCCTGCGGCATTAATTATCTGCTCACTATTAGTATCATTGTGAAGTGTCAGTGCGGCAATCAAAGCGGCGATATCTTCCTCTGTGTCGATCCTGGTTTTTTCAAGTAATTCCTTGAGGGAATCTTTGTCCAGCAAGAGTGAGGAATCAACGTCTCCAGCCTTAAATTCTGGAAGCTCCAATATGGCTCGCAAAAGCGGCAAGTTAGTTTTTACTCCTTCGATTATAAACTCGCTTAGAGCAACACGTAACTTTGTGATTGCCGAGTCTCGTGAGGAGTCTACGGCCACAGCTTGCGCAATAACTGGCTCATAAAAACTGGAAATCAAATCACCACTTTTTGCTGTAGCAAAAATAGCAGCACCTGTAGCTAATGGAACTTCAAATTGAGTCAGAGTTCCTGGTGAAGGCGCGAAGTCTTTCATGGGATCTTCTGCGTTGACTGACACCCCAATGACATGGCTTCTAGAATGTGGTTCAGGTGAGAAGACACTCAGAGCCTGGCCGCTTACTATCCGTATATGTTCTCGCACTAGGTCAACCTCACTAAGTTGACTTACAACAACATGCCACGGAGGAATGTAGGTATTGATCTCATTGAAATA
>JAAZON010000484.1 GCA_012797725.1 SAR324 cluster bacterium
ACAGTTTCTCGTTAGCAGCACTGTCCCTACCCATCAGAACTGTTTAACCACTAACCGCAGAGCGTAAGACTTGGGAACGCATCCTACGGTGCCTATACATTTGCCGGTAACGTAGTGCTCGAAACACTTAGGCTAGTCAAATAGGGCTTTTACAAGCCCCCGGCTTTAGCCGTGGGGTATTTGACTTATCACACCTACTAAATCTAAATCTCTGGGATGCTGTTTTGTGAGTGCACTGCCGACCAGGTGTATCTCCATTGCGTCCAATAAATGTAGATTTTTCATACCAACTGCTCCCTTCTAGCTCTTAATCCCATAGAGAGGCGAAGAACCCGTCTTTGAACAGTTCACACATCGTTTCATATGTCTCTGCATAGCGTTTACGATACTTTTCATCGATCTCATCTTCGAGAACAGCTTCCTGTTCTCTGGTTATGAGGCCTTCTGCGACCTTTCTTTCTAGCTCAGCGATTTCCTGTCCTTTGTCTACATCCAGTGTCAGGTAATCCTTGAAGGCCTTTGCTATTCGTCTGATCTTTGCATCATATTCATCTTTGGTCTCGAGATCGGGGTACCCGTGGTGATGTTCCACAAAGAATTCCAGGATGTTTGCAAGACTAATAGCTATATACTGGTCTGTCTGAAAAAAATCGTAATCGGAAAAACCTCTGCGGTTTCTCTGTATGAAGTACTTGATTCTGTAGTACAGGTTTTCTAGTTTCGAGGGAAGGGTCTTGAACGGCCATTTCCAGAATAGCTTACGAAGAAAGGTCTTTATGGGGTGTTTCTTTTCGTACTCTCTCCTGGCTTTTAATCTGGCCTTTAAGTCTTCAAAGTTACTCACTTTGTCCTCCTCACCTGCTCGCTATCCGTACCGGAAGCAGGTCAAATTGTATGTTCTTGTCGTCGCCTCCGTCCATCGGTTTAATCATTGATTCAATAAAGTCTATTTCTTCTTGAGTTAAGCCATATTTAGCATATAGTTCTTCGTCTGTCCACGGTTTTGAGAAGTCTTGCATTGGAACAAATGAAAATACAAGCTTTGAAAGATTAATTGAACTCATAGACTGAAGTATTAAGAAACGCACAAACTTTGTTCTTAAATAGCTTAACGTATTCTCTGCTATTTTTTGTTCGTCAAAACATCCTATGATAAAATATGAGTGTGTGCATACTTCGCCAGGACCTATTACTTTTAAAGAAGAAGTTAATACTTTAAAACCGCCATCCTTACCAGGTTCGCCTGCGTGCTCAGAGCCAGTTTTACTTATTAAAATTTTATATTTATATACAGAGTCAAATCCTTTATTAATCTCAGTGGGGCTTATATATGTAATCCCTTGACTTGAGTGCAATATTAAATCGTCCGGTTGTGATTTAATTGATTTTCCTCGGTAATTTGTAGATAGACCATATGGCATAAGAGAACTAATAATTTTCTCTAGTTTTTCCTCATTCTTAGCAGTTACCTTATGAATGATCGAAACTGCTTCATTATACCTAACAATGACCGAGAATTCATTTAATGCTCTTATAACTGTATTTACTGAATTATTTCTGATGTTTGTAAATTCACAATCTCCTGTTCGATCACGTTCCCTCAAAAAAAAGCAAACACCCCCACTAATGCTATTCTGAGGGAAACAATCCTTAGCATTTGCAAAATCGACCAACTTTGTTATATGTGTATCCTGCATCATCATATCCCTAAAAGAATCAAGGCCCATACCACCAGAGAACCAGCGAGATGGTATAATCATAGTTAAGAAGCGAGGATTCAATTTTTTAGCTTGTTCGACAAAAAGGTGATATATCGGTTTAGCCTGCTTTCCAGCCCCTTCCGTTTCTAACTGATAAGGCGGATTGCTAATAATTACATCAAACTTCATATTTTATGTACCCCTTGTGAGAGGCCACGCCAATGAGTTCATACACATAGATGGTTGGTGTGATCGCAGGCCGTTGTGCGAAAAATTCAGTCTGCATCTGTGTCACCTCCGTCCAAGTTCATAGGGCGGATCATGCTATCAATGAAAGCAATTTCAT
>JAAZON010000042.1 GCA_012797725.1 SAR324 cluster bacterium
ATCCCTGACATCCGCTGAAGGAAATTAAGTGCTGTACGTTCGGCTCCTAAGAGTGCTTGACCCTGCCCCCGTATTGAAGCAAAAATATCACCCGGATTAACAAGATTACCGTCTTCTACATATGATTCTAACTGAGCATTAGCATCCAAAAACTGAAATGTTTTCCTTGCTACTCGAAGACCAGCAATTACACCTTTTTCCTTTGCAATAAAGGCTCCTTCCAACACTATATCTTTTGATAAGATGCTTTCAGTGGTGATATCTCCGTCGCCTATATCTTCTTCTAGGGCATGCTTAATAATTTCATCTAGATCAAAATGAACCGCTTTTTCCATGCTAATAAAGCTCCTTTGCAAGAGATAGCTTTGAAAGCATCATCCAAGCACACGCGTCAAATTAAGCATTTTTCAAGGACTCAACCGCGTTAAGAATCTGCAACTTGGTCTGAGCCAAAGACCACTCCGGCGTATTCCCATCGGAGTTTTTGACGAATTCTTCAAGTTCTTTCTTTTCAATGCCAATAGCCATATCCTCTGCTTCATCTGGAAGTATAACTTTATCTGCCAAGATATGAAGTTCCCCTTCCTTCATTCTGGCAAAACCACCTGAGATAACGATTCTTCCTTTTTCTGCAGCAATTGTAGTTTCAAAAAGCAAAAGCCCTGTACCAATTGATCCTACGTAATGAGCATGCTGTGGAAGCACTCCAACTTCTCCGTCCGTACCCGGAAAGATTACTGAAGTTACGTTCTCTTCCAGGATCAGCCCTGTTGGAGAGAAAACCTTTAAAATGAAGCTATTTTCTGACATTTATAACGGAGCTCCCCCTTTTCAAGCTGCTGCTTGATACTGCGCTGCTAATTGTTCTGCTTTTGCAATGGCATCTTCAATAGTACCAACCATATAAAATGCCTGCTCTGGCAAATCGTCATGCTTACCATCTACTAGTTCTGCAAAGCCCTTAACTGTCTCTTCAAGATTTACGTAAACACCCTTGGTTCCTGTAAAGGTTTCTGCAACATGAAATGGCTGTGATAAGAAGCGTTCAACTTTTCTTGCTCGCGCAACAATTAACTTGTCATCTTCGGATAATTCATCCATGCCTAATATTGCTATGATATCTTGGAGCTCCTTGTAGCGCTGAAGGATCTGCTGAACTTTTCTTGCGACTCTGTAATGTTCTTCCCCTACTACACTTGGCTCCAAAATTGTTGATGTTGAAGTAAGAGGATCTACTGCCGGATAAATTCCTTTTTCTGAAATTGCCCTTGAAAGCTCAGTTGACGCATCCAGATGTGCGAAAGTAACGGCAGGAGCAGGGTCTGTATAGTCATCTGCTGGAACATAGACTGCCTGAACGGAAGTAATAGATCCCTTCTTTGTTGAAGTGATTCTTTCCTCCAGCTGACCCATGTCAGTTGCTAAGGTCGGCTGATATCCCACGGCACTTGGCATACGGCCAAGAAGCGATGAGACTTCAGAACCAGCTTGGAGGAAACGGAAGATATTATCAACAAAGAGCAAGACGTCCCTGCCCTCTACATCTCTAAAGTATTCTGCTTGCGTCAAGGCAGATAGCCACACACGGAATCGAGCTCCTGGGGGTTCATTCATTTGCCCATAAACAAGGCACGTTTTGTCTATAACTCCAGATTCTTTCATCTCATTCCAAAGGTCATTTCCCTCTCTGGTACGCTCTCCTACACCACCAAAGACTGAGTATCCGCCATGTGCTTTTGCAATATTGTTAATTAGCTCCATAATTACGACGGTCTTTCCAACACCAGCACCACCAAAAAGCCCTATTTTCCCGCCTTTCACATAAGGGCAAAGTAAATCGATAACCTTAATACCTGTTTCAAAAATCACTTTTGATGTGGCTTGATCTTCAAAAGATGGAGTCGGACGATGAATGGGCCATCTAGTTTCAGCTCCAACATCCCCCATTTTATCGACAGGGCGACCAATCACGTCAATAATCCTACCAAGACACTTGGGCCCAACTGGGACAGTAATTGGTCCTCCTGTATCCAAGACTTCCTGACCGCGAATAAGGCCATCTGTCGTATCCATAGCAACACAACGCACTAGGTTGTCACCAAGATGTTGCTCAGTTTCCAATGTCAAATTATTTTGCTCGTTATCAATCGCAGGATTTGTGACAAGCAAAGCATCATAGATATTTGGAACCCCCGCGTCTTTTGGGAATTCAACATCAACTACCGCACCAAGGACTTGGGCAATTCTACCTTTTCTTCCTGCACTGTGGCTCATACACTCGCTCCTTCTCTTAAAAATCTTCTGGTTATTTCAATCCTATTCCACCAGATTCCCTATTAATCCAAGGCATTTGCTCCGCCAATAATATCTAACAACTCTGTTGTAATATTTCCCTGCCTTAACTTGTTGTGCAAAAGTTGTAATTTCAGCACTAGTTCATCGCCATTCTTTGTAGCACTATCCATGGCTGTCATACGGCTTCCATGTTCACTGGCCTTGGCGTCAAGGCAAGCTTGTAAAAGGCGTACTCTTACAATTTTAGGGATTATAGAATTAAATATTGCCTGTGGCGAAGGCTCAAATATTATATCACTCGTTTCTACCGAGGCTTCTTCCTCTTTTTGTTTTGGTACTATTGGTAAAAGCTGGTCGCAGATCGGAGTCACAGAAATAGC
>JAAZON010000485.1 GCA_012797725.1 SAR324 cluster bacterium
AAGGCCATGGCAGCATCTTTCGCCTCCGTAATCTGTATCCCACTGACATGAAGAGTCGATGCACATGCGACCATGATGAAGAAAGCCACCAGAACTGTAGCTATGCATCCAATTAAAACATCCCAGAATGTAAAAGCATAGTCTTCGATATGAAGATTCTTTTCGATGACCGAGGATTGCATATAGAACTGCATCCAAGGCGCAATGGTAGTACCTATGATGCCTATAAACATTGAAAGATAAGCAAAATCATAAGAGATCTTAGGACGAATCATCGCCTGTCCAATCTCCCCCCAATGAGGCTTTCCCATGATTGCCGAAACAACGTATGATAGAAGACAAAAGCTAAAAACCAGAAAAATCCTCTCTGCGATTTTATAATTACCTTTTACCACTAAAACCCATACAAAGATTGCTGACAATGGAACTGATAAATACTTGGTTACGCCAAAGACCTCCATACTACCAGCCACACCAGCAAATTCTGTAGTTGTATTACCTATATCAGCAATGATTAGCCCAATGAACATAAAAAAAGTGATGCGAACCCCACTATTCTCCCTTATAAGATCAGCAAGTCCCTTCCCTGTTACCAAGCCCATTCTTGCGTTCATTTCCTGAACCACAAGAAGCACCACAAAGGCTGGAATAAGGGTCCAGAGCATGTGGTAACCATAAGTTGCACCTGCCACCGAATAAGTGGTTATACCTCCTGCGTCATTGTCCACACTTCCGGTGATTATACCTGGGCCCAACAACGCGAGAAAAATAGCAAAATTCCGCCATAATTTATGTTTACGTAGGCGCTCGAATATCATTAAACAACCCGCTAAAATCGTTGTTGCATTAACATAAGCCCTCAGGTCCAAATTTAAGAAATTAGGCCAGTTTGAAGTTTTCCTGTAAACCCCAGATCCTACACAAATCTCACCATTTCAGGCTTTTAATGCCCTTTTGGTTTACGTTTCTTCCATTGATATGTCAAGCCCATCATAGAGCTTCAATGGCCGCCGTTTTTCACTCTATAGACTTTCACTAAGCAGTGACACAAACTCATGAAGCCCTGATGGAAAGAGTCCAAACAGGATTATTGCCGCTGCACATACAATGAGCACAATCGATGAATGTTTCTTATTAGCCACACTGGGAATTTGAGCATTGCAAGGAAGCAGGTACATTTGAACAACAATGCGAAGATAATAATAAAGCGAAACAGCTGAACCAAGCACAGCAACTATTGTGATTCCTATATTGCCCGACTGAACCGCACTATAAAAGACATAGAATTTCGCAAGAAGTCCCTGCATTCCCGGGGGAAGGCCCGCTAATGATAGAAGAAACACCAGCATTAGAAACGCAAGGATTGGTTCACGCTTCGCTAAACCACCGAATGCACTTATGTCCCCATTGTACTCTTGTTCCTCTGACATCGATTCGAGCACATGCAGTACCCCAAAACTCCCTATAGAGGCAATGGCATAAGCAACCAAATAAAACAAGATAGATGCCGCCGCCCCTGTTTCATTACCATGTTTAAGACCAAGAAATGCTACAAGCAGATATCCCACATGAGCTATGCTAGAATATGCAAGCATTCTTTTTACGTTATTTTGCCTAATTGCCAGCAAATTACCTCCAATAATGCTTAAGAGAGCGGTAATCCATATTAGGTTTGACCAATAAAATTGAAGATCTCCGAAGGCTCCACACAATATACGAATCGCTGCGAAAACAGAGGCTCCTTTCACCACAGAAGCCATATAAGCGCTGAGAAGCGTTGGGGCTCCTTCATACACATCTGGAACCCAAAAATGAAATGGAACACCCCCCACTTTAAAAATCATTCCCACCAGAAACAAAGAAACTCCAAAATAAAGAAGAGGTGTGTCAATTTGCGAAACGTCTGCTGCAATTTCATTAATAAAAGTAGAGCCTGTTAAACCAAAAACAACCGCAATACCAAGAAGCAAGAACGCTGAACTAAAGGAACCAAGTATGAAATACTTCAATGCTGCTTCAGTCGAATTGCGATTATACCTTTTTGCAGCACAAAGGCAGTAAAGACTTAAAGACATCAACTCAAGCCCCAAGAAAAGGCTTAACAATTCGCTTGCACTTGCAAGGACGATGCCTCCCATAGCAGAGAAGAACAAGAGACTGTAGAACTCCGCTGACTGTTCAGTCTTTGCTTCCTTTGATCTTGTAAAACCAAGAAGGATTAGCAGAAATAGCCCAAGCAGAATGAATAAGGTTGAGAAGAAAGCGAAGGGATCCGCAAATAAGGCCTCGGAGAAAATACATTTTCCTGGGGTATAAAGACTGGCATTTGAAATCAACAGACTTAAACTTAAGAGCACAAACAACCCGCTTAAAATAGATCTGGACCAGCCCGTGGGGATAAAGACATCAGTAAGCAAAAGCAATATTGCACCAAACCCTAACACTACAAGAGGAGAACTTATGAATATTTCTGCGCTCATAGCTTCCATGATTACGACTCCCCTTGCGATTTAATCGCACTATCTACAGCCACTCTTTTTATGCCCAAAGCATGCCGCTCTTTAGATCCATCAAAGCTTGCAATCCTCTCGTTTCTGTTCCCCAATTCATTTCGTCTCATTTCAATTTTTTGGATAAAGGCCTCAACGCTAGGCTGCATTCGGTCTAGAATAGGTGCTGGATATAT
>JAAZON010000486.1 GCA_012797725.1 SAR324 cluster bacterium
AACCTAAGCCTTATGTAATAAAATATCGGATCTCTCTGAGTTAATATTTAGATGTTTCTTCAACTTATTAGATTCTGGCAAATAGCGCTCCTAACCATTAGAAATTACTCTTTTTTTTAGAGGAAAAGCTCCTTAGATAATGGGCACTTAAAGGAAATCCATTTTTTCACTAAAAGGGCAAGTAATCACAAACAAAGCTTAATAGAAAGCTTGCTCTGCGAAAAATTCTGTATTTGCACAAGACCCTTGATAATAAATCCAGCTACAGAACTTAAAGGAGCATCTTAATTTTACCGATGCTTAAAATGGAAGTTTTATAAAGGGAGAGACCTATTGCACAACGATAAAGACCCCGGAATTTTTACTGTATATGACGAATCGGATGCTTTTGACTGTGCAAAACCCGAAAAGAATTTGCTCCTGGCAGTTCTTCTATCAGCAATGAACGATCTCAAAAAAACAGGAGAATTAAACAGAAAGGCCACCGATTTTTTTCTGAGTAATGAAGATGATTATTTGTTTTCCTTTCAAGCTATTTGCGATTATTTAAGTATAGATCCGAAGAAAGTTCTCTACATCATTGGACTCGCTGAAAGAAAGAATAAACCCAAGAATTAGTGTTTTGTTCAATAAGTTTCTAAATGAAAATATTCAATCTCGGCAGTTTTCCTAATTGCCCAAACCTCTTGCTCAAAGCACACGACTCCCTTATCTTCGAGATTATTAAATATGCTTTTATCAAAAGAAATATACCAAGATCTCTCTCTTCGTTATTCGCTGAGACTTTCAACGGACGTTCAGACTCCAGTGGTTTTTCTCTTGCATGGAAGAGGGGGAACGGCGCATTCGATGGGCATTTTTCTAAAAGCAGTGCCCCCCGATTATTCAGTAATTAGTCCTGAGGGCCGCTTCACGGATCCTGAATTAGGAGGAAAAAGTTGGTGGAAGCCTGGAGAAAGCACTCCATTTGACAAGATGGAGAGAGCAAGAGAGGTCGTGGCTTTTTTCATAGAAGCAACAAAGCGCCACAAACTTCATCCTTCGCATACAATTGCAATAGGCTTCTCCCAAGGAGCAGGTCTTTTGTCCTTGGCCGCATCTTTAGACACGTGCCCCTTGAGTGGGATAGCTTTTCTTTCTGGCTACCAAGAGCGCGGAGACAAGGGAGAGATCCCTGCATTAAAAAGAAAGTGCAGATTTTTTATTTATCATGGATCAAAGGATAAGATTCTCCCTGCTGAGGCGATGCGAAGTTTGGCTTCGGATTTAAAGGACAATGGCTTTGAGATCGTTTACGAGGAGGAAGAGCTGGGACATAAGGTTGGAACAAAAACAATGCATAAGCTTTCGGAATGGCTCAAGAGCTTCTGATTTGCCCCGTTCATGAAGTATTCTTCTAGTCTAGCGAGCCATTCAATAACTCTTTTTCACTAGAAACTGGTCGGCCGCTTGAGTGCTTGCCTCTAGCTTGAGACCGTATTTTTGTCTTTTTTTTTGGCTTCCTTCGGCTTGCGCAACAGAGCCTTGGCGAATTCTTGCCATAAATGCGGCTTAGCAATGATGGTTGATAGTGAAAAGACTCACTGAAAGCGGCATAGGGCTATTCCTAAAACCTTGTTTTGTAAGCTCGGGCTTTTTTCGATTAAGCTCAGTTCTTTATTAAAGAACCGACTTAATTTGGTTCCAAAAAAAGCCGATAAAAATATTAGAAAATAGCGAGACTCTTAAATTTAAGAGGGAGGATAATGAACTATGGAATGGACTTCGCCTTTTATAATCTATCGTATGGATTCAGAAGGGAAACTCTATGAAGTCTTCCATGCTCGAAACATTGAACAAGCAAAGTACTGGCTTTCATATATAGCAGAAATCGGTGACGTGTTAACCAAAAGCCCCGCGCATCCTAAGAACAATACTGGTAAGCCACAGTATTGGAGTCATAAAGAACAAAGTGGTAGCGCTGTAAGCTCGAAACAACGATGGCTTAAGCTATATGAGCTAAGCGATTTTGAATCGGTAGTTCCTTCAGAGCAAATCAATGCACGAATAGAAGGGTAGTTGCGTGCAAAATAATCAGAATTCGTTAAGTCCATATTGATCAATAAGATCTAATACTCTTTCATTAGCTGCTTTAAGAAATAGTGTCGCTGAAATGCCAGCTTCAAGAAGATACCTAGAATTCTCCTTGCACAACTTTTCTGCCTTGTAATTGGAGGGAATTCCCAATGCTAATTCTGAAAATTTCGTGCTTTCAGCAAATCTTAAGCCTTTAGATTCAATTACAATGGCACCGACCCTAGACGTGTCGATCGGAAAGGGATCAATTAACACAAAGGCAGGTATTTTTTTGTTATCATCTAAAAAACGACAAATTTTGTGGATATCCGGGTCCCCCGAAAAAGTCTGAATGGTATTCCAAAGATCTCTTTGAAACTCAGATTCTAAATACATAGCACTTCAATTTTGTGTAGTAGAAATTGTTGTGTTAATATATGGGGCGACATGATTGTGCTCGGATGTTCGGAGGAGATTATATGTCCAATTTTAGCTTATCTCAAGAAGAGGTGTTGAGAGTTCAAGTTGAGACTTTCTTTAATGCACTTTTAAGCTCCGAGCAACCTAGAGAATATGTTTCTAAGAATGGACCAAAGAAACCATCAGATCGAGCTATGTTGGTTTCTAAAGTGCTCGAGGTGACAATAGAAAAGGCCGATATATTGCCCCCGAAAGAGGTCTTACGTGCTATTGAGATAGCGGAGGCAATTATTGAGAGTTATGGACCTAGAGAACTTGCAAAGAGAGACGAACTTTTAAATAATCTAG